>NZ_FQZD01000027.1 GCF_900141835.1 Propionispora hippei DSM 15287
TTTTATTTTCTTGTGCATAAACTATACAACTAAAAAATGTAAAAGATAGTAACATGATAGACATGAATATTAGTATTTTTTTTTAAGGCTAACAGTATTAGGCATCTTATCACCTCTTAGTATTATAATTACAACATAAATTTTACCATAAGAACCCTAACTATTTCCATATGTTTCTCTTGCAAAACCCTAAAATATCTGCTACGATGTGACTACAAAGTAATTACTAAAAGTAAAAAAAAAAAAAGGAGGAATTTCTAATGGAAGTTGATGTAGTTAGAATAGGGAATTCTAAAGGTATCCGCATCCCTGCCAGTATGCTGAAACAATGCGGTATAGACAAAAAGGTGACAGTATCGGTAGATGGTAACAAAATAACATTGACCCCTTCACGCTTGCCTAGACAGGGTTGGGCAGAGGCTTGTAAAAAAGCGGCATCAAGAATACATGAGGATGACCCTGTTATATATGATGATACGATAGACCTTGATAAGTTGGAGGAGCCTTAAACAATGTATGAACAGTATGGTGTTTATTGGGTAGACCTAAACCCAACTAAAGGCGGTGAAATGAATAAGGTTCGGCCTTGTGTTATACTCTCGCCAACTGATGTTAATGACTTTCTATTGACGGTTGTATCAGCACCTATAACAAGCACTGACTTAGGTCTACCTATGCGTTTCAAAGTTAATGTAAAGAATGTAAAAGGATTTGTAGCGTTAGACCAAATGAGAGCCTTAGATAAGTCGCGTTTCTGTGATAAAGTTGGAAGGTTAAATAAGGATGAAATAGAGACTTGCAAGGCTATACTTAAAGAATATTTGATAGACTGACCATATGTCATCCATTAGTATCTATTAGATATGAGGCCCATGTCTGAAAGAGTCTGATGGATGACTTTTGGTTGACTTTGGGTAGTTCTAAGGGTACAGATTCTATAGGACAGCCAAAGACTGTCAAGTGGTTTACCTTTACACTACCCAATGTCCACCCATCGTACACCTCTTGATACTCTCATTCCCTCATAGACAAAACTATTGTCACGATATTGTCACATAGTAACCTATGGACACCGTAAGAACCTAGAGAATACAAGGGATACAAGCCAATAGAGCCACGGTTTACCTAACCTAGAGCGTACGTATAGTATCTGAAGGAATGACCGGGGGAGGCCCAAAGTAATCTCTGTGTATATTGGAAATGGACACCCACCGGGGGAAATTTTGAATCGGTCAAGTCGATTGATACCCTTTCACAATTTTTACTGGAAATTCCCTTAGAATACTTTTAGTCATAAAACACGGAGTTTCTTTGTCAACAGACCTTGAGTTTCAATGTCACTTTTGATATAATATTAGTACAAGCATTGAATATCAAGGAGGATGCTGATAATATGGCAAATGTAGAACCTATGGAACTCCAAGAGGAGAAAACCACAAAGAAAATCAACCGTACTCGTAAGAAGGGAGACGGTGGTGTCCAAGAGATTGCTCCGGGTAAATTCAGAGCCTTCTTAGACATCGGGACAGAGACAGTAGTAATTGATGGTAAGGTGAAGACCAAAAGGAAACGTAAGACCTTCACCGGGAAGTCTCAGACAGAAGTCATTAAGATGCTCAATAAGTACAAGGCAGAGCAACTCAAGGGTAATCTAGTAGCCGACTCTAAGACCACCTTTGCGGAGTACATTCAGCGGTGGATGGATATGCGAGAGGACAACATCAAAGCCACTACCAAAAGAGGCTATAAGTACATGACCGAATATCACATCATACCGTCTTTAGGTTCCATGAGAATCCAAAAGATAACCGTAGCGAACCTGAATGACTACTTCAAGAAGAAACTAAAAGAAGGACTGTCTGCTTGTTCAGTGGTCAAGCATAGAGCCTTGATACATAGTGTCTTTGAATTAGCGGTCACAGAGAACGCAGTTCAGAGTAATCCTGTACCGAGATGTATGGAGATTCTAGTAAGACACCCAGAGGCCCAAGCGTTGACCGAGGAGCAAATAAAGGCTCTCATGTCTACCGCAAGGGAAGTCTACGAGAAACACAAGGGCCACGGCAATAAGATGTACCAGATATTCCATTTGGTACTCACAGCGTTAGCCACAGGATTCCGTAGAGGAGAAATAGCGGGTCTCACATGGGATTGTCTCAATGAAACTGAGAATACTATTACTGTCAAGCAGAATCTTATAGAGGTCAAGGGAGGAGCCAGATTAGACACTCCTAAGACAGTGAAGTCACAAAGGACTATTGCAGTAGACCCAAGTGTGATACAATATCTAAAGGAACTCGATGATGGTAAGTCGGATTTCATCTTTCATACGAAGACCGGGAACCACTTGACCTTATCGAATGTTCATAGAGCCTTTAAGTTGTTAGTGAAACAGGCTGGACTTCCAAAGGAGACCAGATTCCACGATTTAAGACATACTCATGCGACCTTATTGATAAACAAGGGTATAGACTATAAAGCCGTATCAGAACGCCTTGGTCACAGTAATGTATCAGTGACATTGAACCGCTATACACACGCTGTAAGTGGAACAGACAGAAAGGCCGCAAACCTAATGTCTTCGGTCATTTTCGAGTCTGAAAATACGAGCGAGCAGCGGTCTGAAGAGGCCCGAAATGAAGGCGAAAACGTGTGACATTTTTGTGACAATGAATTGGCAAGAACGTACAAAAACGAAAATTAACGGAGAACACGATGACCACGAACCCAGTAAAATCAACGATTGCGGCATATATAAACATGCCAAAAGTGGTCGCAAGCGTTTTCCTAAACCGTTGGTCGGTGGTTCGAGTCCTCCCAGGCGCACCAATTATGGATATACTTACGGCAAGGCATCAGATTTTCTGAGCCTTGCCGTTTGTGTTCTCGGTAGCTTACTACTTTATATATTTAATTTGGCAGGTTTTTTGTAATTCTGGATGAAATAAAATCAGGGGAGTCCTTATTTGACAAATAAATATAGGAAAGAAGTGGTTGATTTTGCAATTTAATAAAAAGGTAGTATGTTTTAGTTTTATCTTGATTCTATTTATTTCAAGTGTCGGAATAAATGTTTATGCCGATGAAAAACAAAATCTTAAATTTGATGAGGCTCGTTCTTTCTCCGAGAACTTAGCAGCAGTTAAAATAAATGGGAAATGGGGGCTTATCGATTTAAAGGGTAATTTTGTTGTACCTGCCGAATATGAAAATATAAGTTTTTATAAAGGAACTGCAATCATTAAAATTGCTGGCCAGTATGGAGTAATCAGTACGTCGGGAAAGGAAATTATTCCTGCTCAATATGAGGAAATAACTTATTGCAAAGATTGGCGGAATACACCTCAGAATGAGCTTCTTGCTGTGAAGCAGGGAGGGAAATGGGGTGTTTATAGTACAACTGGCAGGCAAATTGTTCCGGTATTTTATGATAAAATCGAAATTAATTTTAACAGAACAATTAATGTGGTTCTAAATAGCAAGGTGGGCCTGTTGGATGAGTCGGGTCATACGATAATTCCTGTTGGGTATAATTTTATTTCAAGTTCTTTACAGTGGGATGAAAAAGATCCAGTAAAAAACCTTTCCGTAGTACGGCAGGGCGATAAATGGGGTATTGCTGATCGAAGCGGGAAGGAACTTATTCCGGTAGTATATGACCGAGTAAGCATGGGAACTAACTTAATTAGGGTTCAGAAAGATAAGAAATTTGGATTTATCAATTATCGGGGACAAGAAGTAATTCCTCTAAAATATGATGAGGACTGGAGATATGCGGGGTATTATTATTTCAGTGAAGGACTGGCCGCGGTATCTGTTGCTGGGAAATGGGGCTATATTGACGAAAGGGATAGAACGGTCATTCCTTTTGAGTATGATAGTGGACATCCTTTTAAGGACGGTCTAGCAGTAGTTGCACTTAATAAAAAAGAAGGGTTGATTAATAAAGAAAATAAAGTCATTATTCCACTACAATATGATAATCTTTATTATTTAGCACAGCTTTATAATGGTTCGACAATGTATGCTGGAGACAATTTGATTATTGTAAAATTGAATAGTAAGGAAGGTGTTTTTGATACTGACGGTCAAGAAATTATTCCTTTAAAGTATGATTACATAAGTTCAATTGGTGATGGATTATTTAAAGTGCAATTAGACAACAAGTATGGAGTTATTGATAAAACAGATAAAGTTGTGATACCGATACAAAGCAAAGTATATGAGTATATTATTTATGATGATAGTAAAAACTTTAGAGTTTTTGGTGAGGGGAAATGGAAGTTTTATAAACAAAATGGGGATCAATTAATTTCAAACGAGTATGACTACGCATTACCATTTGCCCATGGATTAGCACCAATAAAAGTAAATGACAAATGGGGATATGTAGATATGAAAGGAAAATTAACTTCTTGGAGCTATCAATGAGTAAAGTGACTTTGTGCTAGTAGATAGAACAAGGTATTTTATATCATTGCGTAGTTCTCCCGGCGCATCAACTATGAATAATATTTACGGCAAGGCATCAGATTCTCTGAGCCTTGCCGTTTTTATCTCTGAAACTTAACGAACTCTAATTTAAACCTCAAAAAGGGGACGGCTTCATTGACGCCCTGCATTAAGCTGTGCCAATATATAAAAACATTTTATGCTTAATAGGAATATTCCTATTTTCAAGAAATACATGCAGTTGTATAATAAACAAGGACACATTAGCTAAAGCCACTATTTAGGAGAAAATATTTTATGTTTTCACGTCGGCAGTTTCTGAAACTTGGTTTCGGTGCGATGGGCACTGCAGCCGGATTGTCATTTCTTTGGGAATATGAAGGTCTGAATCAGAGTATTCCGGTATTACTGTACCATCGAATTGGCCAGGAAGATAATCCGTATACAATTACGGCTGAACATTTTGAGTCAAACGTTAAGGCCTTGTCTCAGGAAGGCTATGCGACCTTATCGCTTAATCAGGTTCAGCAAATCATCCAGCATAAAGCGGTTGTACTACCGGAGAAACCTTTGATCATTACTTTTGATGACGGCTATCTGGACAATTATCTCTATGCGTTTCCCATATTGCAAAAATATTCTATGGTTGCAAGCTTTTACATTATTACCGGTATTATTGGACAAGCTGATCGCTTAACTATACCGCAAATGCGGGAAATGCAAGCTGCCGGTATGGACTTTGGGTCGCATACGGTGACGCATCGCTTACTGGGTACGCTTTCCGTCGAGGAGGTTAAAACTGAATTAGCGCAATCAAAGGTTACGCTTGAACAAATAGTAGGCGGCAAAGTAAACTTTATTGCCTATCCCGGCGGAAGTTATTCCGGCGATACTTTGCAGATAGCGCAAGAAGCCGGCTATTTGGCCGGATGGTCTACCCGCTTGGGCGTGGAAACCTTTAAGCATCCCTTTACGTTAAAGAGAATTCCGATCTTTCATCATGACCAAACCCGTTCGATTTCTTATATTCTCTTAAAAAAGGGATTCATACCGGGGCTGCTATTCAATCTATAGTTGGCTAGTAAAGGCTAATGACATTTTATCCATCGGGAGAGAACAACTCATGAAAATTTGGCTTATGGCACTACTCTGTAGCTTCATAGTTACTTTGCCGGTCAGCGCACATCCCCATGTGTTTATTACGCCGAAAGCGACGATTGTCATCAGTAATCACGCTGTTTCTCAGATCAATGTGGAATGGGATTTTGATGATATGTCATCCGCTTTATTTAAAGAAAGCAGCGGCTCCGACAGCGCGGCCATCTGGAATTTAGTGTTTCCGCAAATGCAGCTATTGGTGAATGGCAGCCAGGCGCCTCGTTCCGGCTATTATACATATCTTGAAATAGACGGCAAGCCTTATCCTAATCTTATGCCGGCATATTTTCAAACAACCTTTGTAGATGGCATTTTACAATGCCGTTTTACCTTATTTATCAATCAGAGTATCAATCACAGCTTAACCTTACGTTTTGATGATCCTACTATTTATAATCAATTCGATATGTATCCCGGTAACTTCCAAATAGATAATCAAAGTGCTCAACCGGTTAGCTTAGAACAACGCAGCGAATATGGTATCGACAAAATTTATGTTTCATTTTAGGTGAAAAGTTATGAAAACTAAGCATTTTATTGTATGTATCGTTTGCGGCTTATTTCTATATGGTATAATTTATTTCTTGGGTAATACGCTGCATTCTCTTTTAATGCCAGTCAATCTGTTTATCGAGCATAATCCGTATTTACGGTTTCTTAGCAAACTGCAGCAGGAAATGAACCATCAGATAGCCTTGACCGTAAAAGAATTACAGGCGCAAACGAATCTTCGCTTACTTGCCTCCCTGCTGGGGTTATCATTTGTTTATGGAGCCTTACATGCCTTGGGGCCTGGGCACGGGAAAACATTGCTTTCTACCTGGATTCTTGCCAAGCAGCGCAGCGTAAAGGAAGTATGCTTTGTTTCCCTTGCTGCCGCTTTGTTGCATGCCTTGTCAGCAACTTCTATTATAGCAGTCACGTATCTCATATTAGGGAAATATGCTTCACTGAGCACACAGCAGTTGAATGTCGATCTGCAACTGGTTGCTGCTATCTTGATTATTGGAATCAGCCTTAACACGTTATATACGGTTATGCAAACAAAGCAAACCAGTAACTTGGCAACCAAACGTCCTGGCCATCCGGCCTGGATTGCCTGTTCGGTTGGTTTGGTTCCCTGTCCGGTAACCAGTGTAATTTTCATCTTCTGCCTGACCTTACACCTTGCATGGCTGGGACTTCTACTCGTTAGTGCCTTTGCCGGTGGAATGGGCATCGCCCTGCTGGCTATTTCTTATACGGTATGGAAAATAAAAAAGGAAGCGGTCATGGCTCCCTATCCTAACTTACAATATTTTGTTGAAAAGCCGTTGCCTATTTTAGGTTCACTGACTCTTCTTGGTGTGGGCGTAATTTACTTATGCGCTTTGCTATAAAAGTAGCTTAAATTGAAAAAGCCTTCTCGCAAGCAGACCGTAAGGGGATAATCCCGTCTCAAAAACACGGAAACAGGCTCTTGTTTCACTTTGCAAGAGCTGTTCTGGCTTTCTTAGAAGGGATAAATGGGCAAGCAAATGCTGCAATAATATACTATACCGATTCATTTTCCTGATGTAATATTCATGATAACAACCTGTAAGGAGCTTGTGTCATGAATATTACATCCTTTTTAATATATTGCGTTATCGTAACGTTTACACCGGGGCCGACCAATATTGTTATATTGTCTACGGTGCATGGTTGCGGAGTAAAAAAGGCGATGGAATATACCTATGGAGCAACGCTTGCCTTTGGCGCCTTACTGGCCGGTTCTGCTATATTAAATACCATGCTCGCGGCGGTAATACCTAAGGTTTTACTGATCATGCAGAGCATGGGGACTTTTTATATTTTGTATTTGGCTTATCAGATATACAAAATGGATACAGCAGGATCAACGGCAAGGCAAGCTGCCACCTTCCGGTCAGGATTTATTATGCAGTTTGTAAATCCCAAGGTGGTGTTGTTTACCATGACGGTCATCCCGGGTTTTGTTATGCCATATTACACAGAACCGCAGCTACTATCAATATTTGTTGCAGTAATTACCGTTATTGGTTTTTTAGCCTTTGTCACCTGGGTGCTTTTTGGGGCGATTTTTAAAGAGTTTTTGATAAGGCATCAGAAGCCGGTTAATATCAGTATGGCCCTGTTTTTAATCTATTCTGCTATAATGGGGTCAGGACTAGTTGAGCTTGTTGGGAGATGACCGATATGGAAAAGTTCATATATAAAAAATCATCCGAGGTTACGGCGCTATCAGCGAGCTTTACCGATTTCACCTATAAAAAGCATTGCCATGAAGAATATGCCTTGGGTGTAACCTTGCGCGGCATTCAACAATATAATTTAGACGGTAGTTTTCAGTCGTCCTATGAGAGTGGGGTTATGCTGTTTAATCCTGAACAGATTCATGACGGGAGAGCCCATGACCGTACGGGAATTGATTATGTTATGCTGTATATTGAACCGAGACTGTTTTTAGATATCCTGGGGAAAAAGGAGCTAGTCCGGTTTGCCTCTCCCATTGTCTATCATCAAGCTCTGCGGAATAGTATTTTAAAGCTTTCCCGCGCCATTCTAAGTGAGGGCGAGGAAGCTTTGTGCAGTGAATTGCTCCTGTCTCTGGTAGATAACTTTAATCGGATTAAGCTTTATACTGACTGCCGAAAAGATAGTAAGCTAATTAAAAAAGCAAAGGAAATGATTTATTCTAAATTAGCAGATGTATTGAGCCTTGATGAAATTTCCCAAGAGCTTGCTATGTCAAAGTTTCAGTTTATCCGGTTATTTAAAGCGAATACGGGAATCTCACCCTATCAATTTTTTATATTTAGCAAGGTCAATCGTGCCAAGCAATTACTGGAGAAAAACAAAGATATTTATTCAGCCATCGCAGAATGTGGCTTTGTCGATTTATCTCATTTAAATAAGCATTTCAAAAAGATTTATGGCATAACGGCATTTGAGTATAAAGCCCATTTAAATTAGTGTAAATTATTGATTTCCCGGCTATCACTTTACTGATGATTAGAAAAACATAAATAATAGTATATTTAATCCTCTTTGTAGAGTTTGGCAAAGGGGATTATTTTATTTCAGGCATATTTGATGGAAGGGTTTCATGCCGGAAAGAACTTAATTTATATAGCCGATACTTTTGCTCTGACTAGAAGCTAAAATATGTAATATACTAAGGATAGATCAATCAGCATAGCCGGTTAAAAATCGCGTAAAGGTGGTTGGGTATGAAGCCATATGTACTTTTTTTTCATCAAATAGATGCCTCAAGTCTTAGCTATGTTGGCGGAAAGGGGGCTAACCTGGGTGAGATGACGCAGGCCGGCTTTCCTGTACCCGGCGGATTCTGTATAACGACCTTTGCCTATAAAGACTTTATAGAAACCAGTATGGAAATGGCAGCTTTTTTTACTGTGCTAGACCAAATTGAACTGGCCGACTTAGAGCAAGTGAGAGTAATCGCTCAGCAGATAAGGACCCATATAGAGCAAATACCTATCCCGCTTTCGATTAAGACTGCTATTATTCAGGCCTGGACAAAACAGGGAGCGGAAAATTTTTACGCCGTCAGGTCCAGCGCAACGGCAGAAGACTTACCTGGCGCATCCTTTGCCGGTCAGCAGGATACTTATCTAAACGTGAAAGGTCAGGAAGAACTGCTGCGGCACGTCAGAAAATGCTGGGCCTCGCTGTTTACGGACCGCGCCATCGTGTATCGAGCCAAGAATGGTTTTGACCACCGGAACATCTATCTGTCTGTAGTCGTTCAGCAACTGATACGCCCCGATACGGCTGGCATCATGTTCACCGCCGACCCGGTAAATGGTAATCGCACGGTTGTTTCCATTGATGCCAGTTTTGGTTTAGGTGAAGCACTTGTCTCGGGGCAGGTGTCTGCTGATTTATATAAAGTAAAAAACAGTCATATTGTCAGTAAGAAGCTAGCGAAAAAGAAATTAGCCATTTATGCATTACCGGAAGGCGGTACGGTCACCAAGGAGATTCCGCCGGAACAACAGGAACGGCAAGCTCTCAGTGACAGGCAAATCAGTGAGCTGGCGGTGCTCGGCAAAAAGATTGAGCAACACTATGGCGTACCTCAGGATATTGAATTTTGTGTGGCAGAGGATGAAATATATATTGTCCAGAGCCGGCCGATTACCACCCTTTATCCCCGGCCGGATATGCCGCAGCGGCCTTTGCGGGTGTTGCTGTCTTTTGGCCATATTCAAATGGCAACGAATGCAATGAAGCCATTGGGCTTATCGGTATTACAGCATATATTTCCGGCAAGTGTCTTTACCCTTGCCGGGGGAAGGGTGTTTATTGATCTTACGGATATTTTGCATAATCCGATAGCCCGTAAGATTGTTCCGTCAGTGCTTAAAAATGTAGACGAAAGCATGAGCCGGGCTGTGGCAGCGGTCACTTCGCGTCCGGACTTTCTTGAGGAAAGCCACTCTTCTCATAATACAGCATTCTCGTCCGTTAGAAAAATTGCAGTTCCTATCTTAAGGAAGGGATGGAAAGTTCTTCGTTCCGGTAACCTGGAACATGTTCTGGACGAGGTAGCAATATATACCCGGGAACACCAAAAGGGGATACAACAAGCACTTAATGGAAAACAGGGGGCCGAACGGATCATCATTGTTCAAAAGCAATTGAAAACTCTTTTACTCGATATTCTACATAACCTGATTCCTTATGTCTTTCCCGGCATCATATCCGTTTTTATGCTGAAAAAGGCAATTACTCATCGTTTGGGCCATGATGATGAGATTAGTAAATTGAATAAGTCACTTCCCCACAATGTGACAAGTGAGATGGGGCTGGAGCTGGGCGATCTTGCCGATCTGCTGAGGGAACTGCCGGCGGTCCGGGAATATCTCAAAAAAGCTAATGATCAAACCTTTTATTCCGGACTTGACGGTATAGAGGGTGGCGAAACCTTTAGACGTGCTTTTGCCGAGTTCATGGACAAGTACGGGATGAGGTGTCCCGGTGAGATTGATATGACCGTCACACGCTGGTATGAAGCGCCTACAAGGTTAATCTCCGCATTGTTCAGTCATCTGCAAAGTCTGCGGGCCGGCGAACATCGGCTGCGATTTGCCGAAGGACAAAAGGAAGCCGAGGCAGCGATGCATACTGTGTTAGACTCGGTAAAGGGGAAATATTTTAGAAGTAAAATCATTAAACGGCTGATTGCTGTTTACCGTCAGTTAGGCGGACTGCGTGAGCAACATAAGTATATCCTCATTGCCGTGATGGGTGAATGCAAAAAAGCCATTATGGAGGAAGCTGATCTCCTTGTGCAGCGAGGCATACTGCGGGAAAGCCAGGACGTATGCTTCCTGACACTGGATGAACTGGTTAATCTTTTGCAGCACAATTATGCGGGAAATGTTGATGACCTGATTGCTAAGCGCAAGGAAGAACACGAGCGGTATCAAAAATTGAAGCCGCCGCGAGTCATGACAAGCGAGGGCGAAATTGTTATTGTTCCTCTTAACAAAAAAAATGTCGCAGCCGGAATGATCGTCGGCAGTCCTGTTTCCGCAGGAGTGGTGGAAGGGATTGCCCGCGTTATCCTTAGGCCGGAGAGTGCTATTTTGAGGGAAGGGGAAATTCTGGTGGCACCCCATACTGACCCAGGCTGGACCCCGCTCTTTCAATCTGCCGTTGCGGTTATAACCGAAGTCGGCGGCTTAATGACCCATGGGGCGGTGGTTGCCCGCGAATATGGCATTCCCGCGGTAGTAGGTGTTGATGATGCCACAACCTTAATTAAAGATGGAGAAAAAATAAGGGTTAACGGAGATTTGGGTTACATTGAAATTCTAGGGAACCGCTGATTTAATGAGCCCGCAGGTCTGACAAGGGACTTTGGCTGGCAAGGAAGTAAAACCGCAGGAATAGTAGCCCTATTCAAAAAATGACCCTCCCTGGTTCCCCCGGTTAGAGGAAATCAAATAACCGGCGTATAAATCTATTGGATAGATTTTAAAAGGAGGGTGATTGCTATTCACACAGTGAAAATAGTTGCCATGGGTGATTCAGTAACCTATGGTTTTCCCTATATGCCGGAGCAATCGTGGCTTTACTTTGCGGCTAAGGAACTGGCAATAGAACAGGTCAACAGCGGAAGTAACGGCGATACCACCAGCGGTATGCTCAGTCGCTTTACCCGCGATGTATGCAGACACAAGCCATCTCATGTCATCATCATGGGCGGAACGAATGACGCTTATGAAGGCCTGGAGGTCAGCCAGGTTGTTGGCAATATCAACAAGATGGTACAACTGGCTAGAGACAATCAGATTACTCCGATAATTGGTCTCCCGATACCGTGCAATGACTGGTCGGCTGAAATCTTGTTAGGGGAATACAGAGAAGCTATGCAGGAGTATGCTGTTAACAATGGCCTGATATATATTGACTTCTATGCAGCCCTGGTTGATGAAGAGACTGCCGAAATAAAGTCCGGACTGCATTGTGACGGTGTGCATCCCAATGAGGCCGGTTACGGGGTTATGGCTGACATCGCTTTTAGGGCACTTCAGAAATTGTTATAACAGCTATGGTGCATGGTACTGTGAAAAACGGTGTGGGCAATAGATACATACATCCGGCAAGGCTTCAGAATTCCTGAACCTTGCCATTTTGCGGTTTAAATAGGGTATATAGTTAGAGGAGATTTTTTTTATTGTAGAAAGCAGGAAATTCTTGACACATTTAAAAAGGACGATAATAATTAGTTGTGTTACTTGCTTACCATCTAAGGAGCTAAACTAATATGTGGCAAAATCTTTCCAATTTCAAAGTCATCTTTTTAGGTATTCTCCTCGACGCATTACCTTTTATCTTAGTTAGCGTACTTGTTTCTTCTATTCTGCACAATTTTATTTCGGAAAAAATAATTCAAGAGTCATTGCCTAAAAAGAAGAGCTACAATATTTTGCTGGCCTGCTGTTTGGGCCTCATCTTTCCGGCCTGTGACTGCGGCATGGTGCCGATTGTCCGGCGGTTAGTGCAGAAAGGAGTACCGCTTTACTCGGCCATCGCCTTTTTATTATCCGCCCCGATTATCAATCCGGTTGTGGCATTTTCTACATTTTACGCGTTTAACAGTTTGGAAATAGCCTTTTTTCGATTATTCATCGCCTTTTTGGTAGCTTCCGGGACAAGCTTGCTCATTGACCGATTGTTTAAACAAGTCCCGTTAAACAGTGAAAACCCGGCGATTAGTCACGGTTGTGAATGCCATTCCCATGATCATAATCATCAAAAAGCTTGGAAAGAAAAGTTACTCAGTGTGGTAGATGACGCTTGCAGTGAATTTTTTGAAATGGGTAAATTCTTGATTTTTGGGTCGGCCATTGGCGCGGCGGTACAAACCTTTCTGCCGCGGGAATTTTTGCTGGCCATTGGCCACTCACCGTTATTATCCGTTGTGGTGATGGTCCTGTTTGCCTTTACCATTTCCGTTTGTTCATCAGCCGATGCTTTTATTGCCTCTTCCTTTATCAGCAGTTTTTCCACCCAGTCTTTACTTGCCTTCATGGTCTTTGGTCCGATGATTGATATAAAAAACTTGTTTATGCTGCTTCATACGTTTCCCTTACGGTTTGTCATCACCTTAATTACCATTGTTGTATTTCTTTGTTTATTAGGCAGTTATATCTATCCGATAGCAACTTTTGAGTTTTGAAACGGGGTTATACGATATGTCATCTGCGGTCAGGGATCTAATGATCAGAGTCGCTATATTACTGGGGTTTTTTGTTTTCTTATATAAGCTTGTCTACACAAATGAAATCATACTATATATTCATCCCCGCTTTACCGGCTTTATCGAGAGTGCCTGTGCTTTATTTTTCCTCATGCTGTTGAGGCAGTGCTGGAAATTCAAAAAAACAAAAGAGCTTCGCGAAAGCC
The DNA here is from genome assembly GCF_900141835.1 of Propionispora hippei DSM 15287. Lineage (NCBI taxonomy): Bacteria > Bacillati > Bacillota > Negativicutes > Selenomonadales > Sporomusaceae > Propionispora > Propionispora hippei. The sequence goes on from NZ_FQZD01000027.1 coordinate 13,552, forward strand.
ACTCTTGTTTTCATGACAAGATTCTGAACTATTTGCCCTTCATCCTTACGCTGTTGGTTGCTTTCCTGCTGCCTAACGCTGATCTTAATGCCAATATGGTCAATAACCGGGGTCTGAACAGTAACCTTACCAATAAATCTTCCAGCGAGGAGTATCGCAATGAGCTGCAGCAGGCAACCTTTGTTAAAATAACCGATAGTAATTTCCTTGGCGTTCTTAGAGAACTTACCTATCATCCGGAGGAAAACACCGGAAAAAGTATAGAACTAAAGGGCTTTGCCTATAAAAGCAATGACGAATTGCCTGGCAGTACATCCTTAGTTAGATATGTGGTCGGCTGCTGCGCGGCTGATGCCTATCCTTACGGTATTATCTGTGAAACAGAGGAGCCCGATAGCCTTACGGAAGGTGCCTGGTATGAAGTGCAAGGCACTCTGCAAACCAGGCAGGTAAACGGCAGGAATATTCCCGTTATCCATGTCACCTGGGTTGCGGCGATTGACCGGCCAGCCTGTCCGTACATTTTCCCCAATTAAAGAAAAAGCGGCCTCTCGGGGCTATCGAATTGTCTATATTGGCAGCTTTTTTACGCTCTCAAGCAAGAGGCTTGTCTTGGGCCGATATAAGTAAATTAGTAAAGAGGAGGACGGCCATGGCAATGCAAGAGGTCAAAGAAATGCTCCGTAAAATCTTAACTTTAGAACTGGCAGCTTTGGTTTTGGTGATCATTAGTTTTGATTTAGCTATGTTTGCTTATCCGTCGCTTCCCAATGTTTTCCCGATTCACTTTGACTTTTCCGGTACTCCGAATGGCTGGAGTAGAAAATCGTGGTTTGCTGTGCTCGCCTTGCCTTTAACCCAGTTAGGATTATTTATTTTTGTGACTATTTTGACCTGGTGGTGTGTCAATTCAAAACGGGCACTGGCATATCTTAATTTGCCGAAAGTCGATAGGAACAGAGTATTGCAACTGCCGGATGAAAAACAAGAAAAAATTAGACTGCTTAGTACTATTTCTATTAACGTGATCAATTTTTTTACCTTGCTCTTTTCTACTATTATCAACTATCAAATACTTCAGGCTGGAATAGCGGGAAGAAGTCCCTCCATGTTCTGGACCTTTATGGCTGTGATATTTTGTTTTGTAGGCGGTTTTATTTTCGTGAGAAAAATCGTTTCGGCAGTAGAAGATATAGTAAATTTGTGAGCGTGTTCTCATTGTGTTTAGTGAATAAGTAGTGGTGCCAATATGAATTCTGAGGCCAGCAGCCTTACCCGGTCTTAAGATAAAAGCTATGAACGAATTTTATCAAGGCAAGCAGAGTATACGAACTTTTCCAGTGGTAATATCCATCAGCTTATGGTATTATTCGGAAAAGAAGCAGGTTACGAGGCACAGGTGCAAGTAGATGACTGAGGTGAGCTAGTTGTTTTCGTTGGACATATATACCATTTATTTTCTTACTTTTCTAGGCAATTTCTTTATGTTTTTGATGCTGGTCATTTTTGCTCAAACGACCGGTTTTGACGGTTTAATGCGGCATTACATCTATGGAAAGCTGCTGCAAACCTTAGGCGGAGCCCTGGGGCTTTTCCGGGGATTGGTGCCGGTTGATTTTTCGATTATTATGGGCAATAGTCTTATTTTTCTCGGTGTTGCTGTCGAGGTCTATTGTATTGTTCATGTCGGCAGGATACCGCTTAACAAGTCGATCAAGCGGTGGCGCTACGTGGTGGCCGGAATTATTGCAGGCTTCACTTTGCTTTATTTGGCAGGGGCTACCATGGGTGTCAGGGTTTTTGTCAGTGCCATGATTTTAGCGATATATTCACTTGTGGCAGCGGCCGGCCTTTTCTTTCGTAGTGATGCTACTAAATTGCGCAAGATACTGGCGTTGTTTTTTGTAGCCCTGGCCGCTTACCAGGTTCTAAGAGCCCTGGACGCATGGCCGCGGGGTGAGCATTATGTATTATTTGCCACGTCGTCGTCTCAGGCCATTTCTTTTGTAAGCTTGTATATACATATGCTGATCAGCACTATGGCCTATTTGCTGGTTAGCCGTGAGGTTATAGATATCAAGCTGAAGGAAGCGGCTACCAAAGACTATCTGACCGGGATTTATAACCGGCGGCAATTTATCCAACTGGCGGAAAAGCTTGTTTCGTTAATGATCCGGCAGCAAAAGCCGGTTACTGTATTTATGATTGATTTCGACTATTTTAAGACGATTAATGACACCTATGGACATGCCGTGGGTGATAATGTGTTGGTGCAGTTTAGCCGGGGAACGGAGGCGATAATTCGCCAGGAGGACTTGTTTGGCCGGTACGGCGGGGAAGAGTTTATTGTTTTTTCCCCCAATACCTCTACGGCAGAGACCTTAATGATCGGACAAAGGATCAGGGAGGTTTGCGCGATAAGCTCCAATAACAATCCGGACATTCCAAAGCATACGGTAAGTATCGGCACAGCTACGATGATTCCTGAGACTTATGCCGATCTTGAGTATTTAATCAGACAGGCCGACCAGGCTTTGTTCCAGGCAAAAAGAAACGGGCGGGATCAAATCGTTCAAGCAGATATTGAATAGGTGAATAAACAAGGGGGTTGCAAAGGTCTTTGGGAAAGGGCCATGCGGCCCCCTTGCTTATTTGCTGTAACGTTCATTAGTAAGGCCAAGAAGCGCTACAGTAAGTTCTGGACAACTTGCAGAAATGTATTCACATATGGCAGTTTCGTTTATTTCTATGTTGCTTCCCGTTTGCTATGATAAATCTATCAGCAGGTGGTAGAAAACAGTCCAAACCTGAAAGGAGCTTATGAAATGAAATCTGTTAAAATCAAGAACATGTATTGGGATATTGCGGCCCATGTTTATGTACCCGATAACTTTAGCGAGCAAGGTAAATATCCGGCGATTATCAGTGCCCATCCTATCGGTAGCTGCAAGGAACAGACCGCAGGCAGTGTGTACGGTGCTGCGCTGGCCAAAGAAGGGTTTGTCGTCGTTGCGTTTGATGCCAGCTTTCAGGGAGAGAGCGGTGGAGAACCGCGCTATCTGGAAGATCCGGTGCTGCGGGTCGAAGATTTTCGGGTGGTTGTCGACTATTTGGTGACCCTTCCCTATGTAGACGAGGAACGAATTGGTGTGCTTGGCATATGCGGCGGTGGCGGCTACTCCATCAACGCAGCGATGACCGAACGCCGCATTAAGGCGGTGGGTACCGTTACCGGCGTAAACTATGGCCGTCTGATGCGTGAGGGCTTTAGTGGTTTCAATCCCATTGGGTTCATGGAAACCGTTGCCAAGCAACGTACGGCTGAGGTCCGTGGCGCGCAGCGGCGTGTGGATGATTTGCTGCCTGCTTCACCGGAAGCGGCGCGGCAAAACGGTCTGCTCGAAATAGACGTGTATGAGGCAACCGAATATTACCGCACTTCGCGGGGAGAAAAGCCAAACGGGGCAAACCGCACGCTGTTTTCCCATCAAGCTGCCGCGATAAGCTGGGATGCCTTTCATCTGGCAGAGGTATTGCTTACGCAACCGCTCTTAGTGGTGGTGGGCGACAAAGTCGGAGCCTTCGGCGCTTACCGGGATGGCTGTGAAATCATTGGCCGGGCCCGGTCTGCTAAGAAGGAATTGGTCGTAGTCGAAGGATTTTCGCACTATGATCTGTACGATAAGCCGGAACCGGTGAACAAGGCCTTGGCGAAGCTGATTCCTTTTTATAAAGAAAATCTGTAAGGATAATGATTGATATTAGTTTATTAAAAAGGAGTTTCGAAAAAAATGGAAAAGATTAGTTTTAAGAATAAAAATGGTGCTAATATTATAATGTCGGCAATTGTCAATTTTCCGCCGGAGTTTGCCGGAAATAAGCAGTATCCCGCCATTGTTGTGACGCATCCTGGCGGCGGTGTCAAGGAGCAGACTGCCGGGTTGTATGCTGAGAAACTAGCTGAGCAAGGGTTCATTACTATTGCCGCCGATGCCTCCTACCAGGGAGAAAGCACCGGCAAGCCGCGCCAGTTGGAGAATCCTTATATTCGGGTAGAAGACATTAGCGCAGTAATCGACTATCTGACTACTCTTTCCTATGTGGACAGGGAACGGATCGGCGCTCTGGGCGTCTGTGCCGGCGGAGGCTACACGGCAAGCGCAGCCGTCGGTGATCGTCGCATCAAAGCGTTAGCAACGGTTAGTATGGCTAATTTTGGCGCGATGCTGCGCCACGGCTGGGAAGGCACGGAAAGTCCGGAACAGGTGCTGGCCATGCTGGAGTTCGGTTCGCAAGCCCGCACCGATGACGCCAATAGTGGAGAGACGGTCATTTTTCCGATTGTTCCTGTTAGGAAGGAAGATGCTTCCCATGAAGATTTGGCCCAGGCCTGGGAATACTATCGTACGCCGCGTTGCCAAAAGGATACTGCCCCGGGACATGGTGCAGCCCGGAGTCTTACTCAACTGGCAGTTTGGGATGCGCTCAACATGGTAGACCTCTTTTTGACCCAGCCGTTGCTAATTATTGCAGGGCGAAATGCCGGCAGCAAGTGGATGAGCGATCAGTTGTATGAGCGGGCGGCGAGCAAAAACAAGACTTATTACGTTGTCGAGGGGGCAAGTCATATGTCGCTGTACGATATCCCGCAATACGTGGGGGAAGCTCTTTCGAAGCTGTCACCGTTTTTTAAAACTAATCTTTAGGGAGCCATTATCACAAAGCCTGCATTGTTAGGCGGCGTTCCCCGATCTTACAATCGATTACCCGGCCTGCTTTATTGGCGGCAGGTCGGATAATTACCAAAAAGAGGTGTGATGATGGAACATTTCAACTCGATACAAGAGTTTCATAAATATATGAGCTGGCCGCCGCCGGAGCACCCCATGTTCGGACTGGTATCCCTGGCCTCGGCGGATATCCCGCACCGGGGAAGCTCACAGCCGATTACGACCGATTTTTATATCATTTCATTAAAGTATGTTATTTCCGGCAAAATGGCTTATGGCAGGACTAGTATTGACTTTACGCGGGGTTCCTTACTGTTTTATGCGCCGCGGCAAACCATTCAGTGGGAGGACGTGGCCTTAGAAAAAATAGGGTTTGTGATTAATATTCATGAAGACTATCTGAGAGGCCATGCCTTGGCGGAGAAAATCAAAAGCTATGGTTTTTTCTCCTATACCGTGAATGAAGCGCTTCATTTATCGCCGAAAGAAGAAACGATTGTTACAGCGCTTTATAACAATCTTGCGGCGGAATACAATAGTCATCAGGATGAGCATAGTAAGGAGATTGTGCTTGCCTTACTGGAGACATTGCTCAAATATGCCGAGCGTTTTTACAAACGGCAGTTTATCGGCCGCCAGGAGCTGCAGCGTGGCCTCGGTCAGCGGTTTAAAGAAACCCTTGCCCAGTACTTCGCCACAGGGAAATTCAATGACCTCGGAACGCCGAGCATAGACTGGATTGCCAAAGAGCTGGCTGTTTCCCCGCGCTATTTGAGTGATTCCTTAAAGGCCGAATCGGGCAAAACAGCCATCGAGCATATTCATCTGTATTTGATCGATGAGGCTAAAAATCTCCTGTTGGAGCCGGGAACGACTGTTGCTTCGGTGGCCTATCAACTGGGCTTTGAATATCCGCAGTACTTTTCGCGGCTGTTTAAGAAAAAAGTGGGTGTCAGTCCGGCCGAATTCCGGAATCATCACATGCTGCAATAAAGGGAATAAAAGACCTCCGGTTTGGTTATACCAGATCGGAGGTTTATGCAGCTTGTGGATAGTTCCCATATTTTCGCCGGTTGGACATAGTGAAGGACAGCTTGCTGGAAAACACCGATTTTGTTATCAGGAGGTATAATGGCATTGAGTACTTATATAGCGATGCTGCGGGGCATTAATGTGGGAGGGAAGAATACGGTCAGGATGGAAGCTTTGCGGCAAATGTTTGAGCAATTGGATTTCGCTTGCGTTCAAACCTATATCCAAAGCGGCAATGTTGTATTCAAATCAGCCGAGGGCCCAGAAACAGTTCAACAGAGCATTGAGCAGAAGTTTGAACAGGCTTTTGGCTTTACGGTCCCTGTCCTGGTAAGATCGCTTGAAGAATTAGAAAAGCTTATTGAGCATTGTCCGTTTTCCGAGGAAGAATTAGAAGAAGCGGCAGCGGCATCAACGGCAGAAAGCTTATATGTGGCCTTCCTGAAGCAAGCGCCTTGCCCTGATGACATAGAAAGGCTGAGTGCCTATCGAAATGAAAATGAAAAATTCCAGATTCATGGGCGGGAGGTATTCCTGCTATTTTATCAGGGCATTCGAAATTCAAAACTCGCCAATCATCTGGATAAGTTAGGGATACCTATAACTGTGCGTAATTGGAACACAGTGAATAAACTGGCTGCCTTGGCGCGGCGCAAGTGACAATATACAGCCAACCCGGACAAAATCAGATCAATAAAGCTGTTAAAAGAAAAAGCATTTTTGGCAATGATATGGAAATAATATATGAAATGAAAAGGAAGGATGAAACATGAATTCAAAGCTTCCCCAGGATAACCATATTGATTTTTCCGCTGCTGCTGAGCGGGCTATGCGCGTGCGTAGATTTTACCGGCAATTGGAGAAACAAAATCATAAAACTGTTTGGACTACCGAGGAAGATATGCTTGCTTTTGTTTCCGATGTTGGTCTTCTCGCCCGCCTGGTGATGGCGGCTGAAGGTCGCTGGGTGCAGGGAGAAAACCTGCAGGCTGAACTTGGGAGCAAAATGGCGGAATGCCTATGGTGGCTGTTGGTATTATCGGAACGCCTCAATATGGATATTACCAAAGAATTTACTTCATTTATGGATAAATTAGACACAGATCTTGGCGCGAAGCCCTGAGTGAATGAATAGCAAAAAATCGTCTGCATCGTAGGCGGTTTTTTATTTTATAGAGGGAGCGAGTAAGCTCTGGTCAGTGGTTTGCCTCCCCGCTTTAAAGAACAGGGCAGTTGTCCCGCAGGCGCGGGGAGATAAGGGCCTTTCATAGAACTGACCGGCATAGAGCCGGCGCCGCCTGTCACATTAGGGATATAAAGTTTGGCAGGAGCTATTATGGGCAACCCGGAGGATATTTTAGTAAAGTAGGCAATTATAAACATAAGAAGGGGGCGGAATGCATGCATATAAAAAATCTTTTTTTCCATATCCATTACTGCAATGGCCGGCAACTCCATGAAACCAGGCCGTTCCGGCGTAAAATAGTTAGAACGCTGCCGCATCATGAACTGATTTTTATTACCGGTGGCAGTGGCGACATCATTGTGGATCAAAAAAAATATCCCGTTAAAAGAGGCATGCTGTTCTATATTTGTCCGGATGTGCTGCATTCGATAGAAACAGGCAAAGACGAGCCTATCTATTTTTTCTCCGTACATTTTAGCTATGGTGAAGTGAGCTTTGAGGACGGTCAATGGGCCGTCAGAGACGCAAAGAACATGCTGCCGATCCAGCCGGCGCAAGAATTAAGGGATTATTACCCCGTGGAGGATATATTTAAGAAATTAGTTGATACCTGGAATGCGAAGCTGCCCGGGTATGAGTTCATTACTAAAACTTTTTTCCAGCAGTTACTCGTTACCCTATATCAAAACAAGCGGAGGCAAAACCCGAATTACGCAAATTCCCTAAAGGTAGAAAAGGTCATCGTATACATGCATCAGCATATCCAGCAGCGGGTGACACTGCCAGAACTGTCGGCGGTAATGCATATGTCCCCTTTTTATTTGTCCAGGACGTTTAAAATGATAACGGGATATTCTATTATCGAATATTTTAACCGGATTAAAATTGATAAAGCGAAGGAGCTTATCGTTGAAGGCGATAAAAAGGTAAAGGAAGTAGCACAGGCACTAGGCTTTACTGACGAATTCTATTTTAGCCGGATATTCAAGAAGGTGGAAGGGGTAAGTCCTTCGGAATTTTATCGCAAAAATATCCATGAAGTTTAAGATAATGCATGGAATAACAGTAGCTTAACCGGTTAGTATAGTATTGCTAATGATTCATGCACGAGATGTACAGAGTGGAATGCTCCACCAGCCTTTGCTGACGAAATTTACCTGTCTTCCTATTTCAAAGCTGGCGGAGTACTAGAAGGAAGGTTCATAGCATGCTGGTCTGGAAAAGAAATTTGCTGGTTTGCTGGTTCGGAATGTTTGTGACTGGCGTGGGAATGAGTCAGATCGCGCCGGTGCTGCCACTGTATATTGACCATTTGGGCATCCATGATGCAGGTCTTATTTCGCAGTTCTCGGGAATTGCTTTTGGTATTACCTTTATCATTTCCGCGGTTTTTTCGCCCATTTGGGGCCGGGCAGCCGATAAGTTCGGCCGAAAACCAATGCTTTTGCGCGCGAGCCTAGGTATGGCGATTGTTATATTTTGTATGGGCTTTGTTCAGAATGTATATCAACTGATCGGGCTGCGATTGCTGCAGGGCGTGATAACCGGATATAGTACGGCCTGCACTACCCTGATTGCGACGCAGACCGATAGAGCGCACGCCGGCTGGGCCTTGGGTACCCTTTCCACGGCAAGTGTTGCGGGCTCTTTACTGGGGCCGGTCATTGGCGGTTATATAAGCGAAAACTTCGGTATGCAAAATGTATTCTTTATTACCGGAGCGTTGATGCTGGTTGCCTTTATAATTACCGTTTTCTTTGTGAAGGAATCGTTTCGCCGTCAGGATGCGAAAACGCTGACTGTCGGTGAAGTATGGAACACGATCCCCAATAAAAATATCATTGCGGTCATGTTTGTCACTTCCTTTGTCATTACGCTGGCATTGTATTCTATAGAGCCGATCATCACCATATATGTGACTCAGTTATCCGGTAATACCAGCCATGTTGCGCTGACGGCCGGAGTTGTCTTTTCCGTTTCAGGGCTGGCTAATATCATGGCCGCTCCGGGACTTGGCAAACTTTCGGACAGGATTGGCGCTCAGAAGGTTATGCTGCTTGCCCTGGGCGTGGCCGGTCTGGTATTTATACCCCAGGGGTTTGTCAAGAATCCCTGGCAGTTGATGGGCTTGCGGTTTTTGCTGGGTTTAGCCTTAGCCGGGTTGAATCCTTCCGTGAATGCGCTGATTAAAAGAATCACTCCCCAGTTTCTTACCGGGAGGGTGTTTGGACTTAATATATCGGCCCAATATTTAGGCGTATTTGGCGGTTCGATTTTGGGCGGACAGATCGCCGCTTACTGGGGTATCCGCTATGTGTTTTTTGTTACCAGTACCTTGCTGTTGGCCAACGCACTGTGGGCTTACTTGGCGGTGTATAAAAAACTAACATAGAAGCTCTAAACACAAAGAGAAGGGAAGCGAAAAAAATGGGTGATATAAAACCGGCAGCCACTGAACTTTTAAAAGCTAACAAAACAGCCCTTGTGGTAGTAGATCTGCAAGAGGGAATTGTAAACAGACAGCTTGCGCCTTATTCCGGTGAACAGGTTGTCCGGCAGGCAGGCAAACTGGCCAGGTCATTTGCGGAAAAGGGGGCGTTTGTCGTTCTTGTCAGGGTTTCCTCGCTTGACGGCAAAGACATGTTTCAGCCTAAGCTGGACATGGCAGCAAATCCGGTCCAGTTTCCGGAGGGTTGGGACAGGGTTGTGCCCGAACTGGCGGCGGTTAACCCTTCCTACGTAGTTACTAAACGGCAATGGGGCGCATTCTACGGTACCGACCTCGATCTGCAACTTCGCCGCCGCGGTATTGATACGATTGTCCTGTGTGGCATATCCAGCGGGATTGGTGTGGATACCACGGCAAGAGAAGCTTATCAGCATGCCTACCAGCAGATTTTTGTGGAGGATGCGATGACGGCGGTGACGAAAGAAGAACACGACTATGTTTGTAAGTATATCTTTCCAAGAATAGGACGCCTTCGGACCACGGAAGAAGTGGCTTCAGCATTAAGCTGAAATAAAATTCCCGGGTGTTACGTGTACCCAGTGGAGGCTCCCAACCGTAGAGGCAGACTGACTTTAAACAAATGCACAAACAGTAAATAACACTCCGGAGCGAACAGACTGCGGAGTGTTTGCTTTTTCGGGGAGAAAAATGATGGCATCGAAAAAAACTGGAGCAACGTCCTTTGGCGAGGGCGTTGCTCCAGCCTTTTGTACCGGAAAACCGGATGTTGGGTGCCAGTGGTAATGTTACAAGCGGCGGCTGGATATGGCCAGACGCACTTTGTTCATGTTCTCAATGAATTGGTTGGGATTTTTCAACATAATTCCTGTATACAATAAGTCAACGATGGCTAAATGGATAAGGCGGGACGCCATGGCTTCGGAACGGTAGCGAATTTCGCGGGCCATACCGTGCAGCGAAATATCGGCGGCCAGACTTAGCGGCGATTTCATGTAGCTGGTGATTGCGATAATCGTAGCGGCGGACTTTTTGGCCAGTTCGACTGAGTTGAGCACATCAATATTGGCGCCTGAATGGGATACGGCAATGACAACATCGCCCGGTTTTAACAGGATTGCCGAGGTAAGCTGCATATGAGGATCGGAGTAAGCCCGCACCGGAATGCCAAAGCGCATAAAGCGGTGTTCGATGTCGGCGGCAATGATGGCCGAGCCGCCGGACCCGTAGATAGACAAGTGCTTGGTTGCGCTGAGCGCATCGATGGCTTTTTGCAGCTCCTGATAATCCAGGATTTTTAAAGTATCCTGCAGGCCTTCGGTAATATTGTGAAAGATTTTTTGCGGGAAGCTTTCCACCGAGTCGTGGGGGTCGACTTCGCGATCCACCGATTCTAAGGGAGAGAAGAGATCGCCGGCTAAAGCGATTTTTAGTCCCTGAAAACCTGTAAAACCAAGTTTTTTGGATAGGCGGAAAATGGTGGCATCAGCACTGGCGGCGGCTTCGGCTAATTCGGAAATAGTCATGTGGATTACATCGGCTGAATGTTCCAGGATAAAGTCGGCTATTTTTTGTTCCGCTTTGGTTAGCTCGGCGTACATGCTGCGCAGAACAGGCAGGCAGGATGCCGGTGTTGAAGTGTTTTCTGGCATAATAGTCCTCCTAACTATCTGTATTATACCAAATTTATGTAATGAAAAAAGCTATTTTGTCTAAAAATGAAAATTTATTTCAATAATGAATAAAATAATGAAAATAATATTGCAAAACCGGAAGGAGATAGGTATAATGACATTGTGAAAATAATTTTAAATATTCATAAAAATTCTGATAGAATTCACTCATCTGCCAAAACCTTTGGCTTTGATCAACTAAAAAGTTGGTTATATATAGTTTGGGCTTAACCAAACATAAATCGAATCAGGGAGCAGAAACGGCGGTGATGGAAAAAGACAAGGGCTGGAGAGAAACAAGACAGAAAAAATATAACATGCGGGAGGATTGAGCCATGCCATTAATTATTTTAGCATTGGGTATTATTGCGTTATTTATCCTGATTGTCGGTGTCAGACTCAATAGTTTTTTATCCTTGATTCTGGTTTGTTTAGGGGTCGGTATTGCGGAAGGATTGCCGATCATGAAGGTGGTCGGTTCGATTGAGAATGGTGTTGGCGGGACGTTGGGCCATTTGGCCTTGGTTATCAGCTTTGGCGCCATGCTGGGAAAACTGATGGCCGACAGCGGCGGCGCTCAACGCATTGCGATGACCCTGATTGATAAGTTTGGCCGCAAAAATATTAAATGGGCTCTCTGCTTGACCGGATTTATTGTAGGCATTGTTTTATTCTATGAAGTCGGTTTTGTCTTGTTGATTCCCTTGGTATTTACGGTAGCGGCAGCCGCCCAGGTTTCTTTGCTGGAAGTGGGATTGCCGATGGTTGCGGCGCTGTCAGTAACCCATGGCTTCTTGCCACCCCATCCAGGCCCGACGGCTCTGAGCGTATTGCTGCATGCCGATATCGGCCTGACCCTGATTTATGGCATTATTATTGCGATACCCACCGTATTGGTAGCCGGACCTTGGTTTTATAATACGATTAAGGATTTAAAGCCTAAGATGCCGGAAGGTTTGTACAACTCCAAGCAGTTTTCCGAAGAAGAAATGCCCGGCTTTGCGATCAGCATATTTACTGCTCTGGTGCCGGTATTTTTAATGGCGGCAGCTTCCATTACCAAACTGACGATGCCGAAAGATGCTTCCCTCGCCGTTTTCTTCGATTTTGTGGGTAATGCGGATATGGCTTTGCTGATTGCCGTGTTTATTGGAATCTTCACGTTTGGTCTGAATCGTGGCAAAACCATGAAAGAAGTTATGAACATCATCCAGGAATCAGTGCTGGCGGTAGCCATGATCTTACTGGTTGTCGGCGGCGGCGGTGCCTTTAAGCAGATTTTGATTGACAGCGGAGTCAGCCAGTATATTGTGAAGTTGATGGCCGGTGTCAATATCTCACCGCTGCTGTTAGGCTGGCTGATTGCTTCGGTTTTGCGGATTGCCGTTGGTTCGGCTACCGTAGCCGGCCTCACGGCAGGCGGCATCATGGCTCCGATTGTTGCGGCTACCGGCAGCAGCCCGGAACTGATGGTACTGGCCTGCGGTGCCGGCAGCCTGAATGCCGGTCCGCCGAACGATCCCGGGTTCTGGATGTTTAAGGAGTTTTTCAATCTGTCTGTAAAGGAAACCTTGCGGAGCTGGAGCATAATGGAAACGATTATTGCTTTCATGGGCTTGGCCGGGGTTTTAATTCTTGATATGTTTATTCACTGACAAACTAGGAGGACACATATGAAAGCAGCAGTATACAGGGGAACAGAACAGATGGAAGTCGAGGAAATGGAAAAACCGGTAATCCAGCCGGGAACCATCCTGCTAAAGGTAAAGGCTTGTGCGATTTGCGGCGGTGATTTGCGAACTTTTCGTCACGGCCATGCCGCCATTAAGCCGCCGATTGTGCTGGGCCATGAAACGGCTGGTGAAATTGTTGAGGTAGCCGACGATGTAACCGGCTTTCAGATAGGAGAACGGGTTATTGTGGCGCCGGGAATTGGCTGCACTATTTGCAGCTATTGTTCGTCCGGGTGGCAGAATATGTGTTATTCCCGTAAGACCATCGCCCACCATTACAATGGCGGTTTTGCCGAGTATATGCTCATTCCGGCCGGTGCCGTGCGGGCGAATAACATCAACCGGATTCCGGCGGAAGTGACGTATCTGGAGGCATCTTTGGCCGAGCCGTTGGCCTGCGTGTTAAATGGTCAGGAAAATATGAATATCAGCTTAGGCGATACGGTTGCCGTCATCGGCGCCGGTCCCATTGGCTGCATGCATGCCGAGGTGGCCCGGGCACGGGGCGCCGGCAAGGTATTCTTAATCAACCGCAGTGCCACACGGCTGGAAGCAGCCAAAGCCTTTGGGTTTGACGCCTATATTGATTTGAGTAAGACCGACGGTCTGCAGGCAGTCCTGGATTTGACCGGCGGGATTGGCGCCAATGTGGTTATTGTTACGGCCGGCACGGCAGAAGCGCAGCAGCTTGGTATTTCCATGGCCAGCAAGATGGGTAAGGTTTGTCTGTTTGCCGGGTTGCCAAAAAACACGCCGACTATTGAATTGGATGCCAATTTTATTCATTACCGTCAAATCACCATTTACGGTACTTTTTCCTCGGCGCCGCGGCATAATGCGCTGGCGTTGGAAATGATCCGCAGCGGCAAGGTGTCCGCCAAGAAGCTATTGACCCATGTAGTACCGTTGGGAAAAATCCGTACAGGCATGGATTGCATTGACGACCGCAGCGCCATGCGGGTGGCGGTCAGCCCCTGCCTGGATGAACTGGAAGCGGAAATCGCCCGGATTCCGGGGCTTACAGTATATCGTTAGTCAAGGTTTTGCTAGGAGGGAAGTCAGTGGCATATTTAATCGGTATTGATGTAGGAACGACAAATTGTAAAGCAGCAGCCTACCGGGCTGATGGAAGTCTGCAAATGATTGCTTCCCGTCCCACGGTAACTCATTATGTAGATGCTGATAAGGCGGAATTTGATCCCGACCAAATCTGGCAGGCGGTGCAGGAAGCGCTGCGCGAGGTGGTGGTCGAGCTGGGCGGGGAGCCAATTGCCGGCATTGCCGTGGCCAGCATGGGCGCCGCCGGAGTTTTGCTGGATAAAAACGGCCGGTGGATACACCGTTCCATCGCCTGGTTTGATACCAGAACCCAGAAAAAGGCCCAGTGGTGGAAGGATACCTTCGGCAGTGAAAAGATCTACGCCATCAGCGGTTTCGTGCCCAATCCGATGGCCGGCATCACCAAGGTGCAATGGATCAAGGAAAAAATGCCTGATAACTTTAAAAGAGTCAAGCATTGGGTGTCGATGCAGGATTATATCGGGTTTTGCCTAACCGGTAATGCCGTTGTCGATTATTCGGTGGCCTGCAGGACGATGGCGGTTGATTTGCGCAACCGCTGCTGGAATCAGGATATTTTGTTCCACGCGGGCATTTCTCCCGATATTTGCTCAGAGCTAAAGGCGGCCGGCAGTCTGGTCGGCACTGTGCATGAAGCGGCGGCAAGACGTACGGATATTTCCGTGGGAACTCCGGTATTTACCGGCGGTTTGGACTATGTGTGCGGTGCCTTGGCCAGCGGAACGATCAAGTCGGGACATGTGCTTTGCGCCATTGGCACCAGTGAGCAGATTTTGATGGTTGTTGACGAGCCGATTACCGATCCGCAGCATATTGACAGCAACCTCACCTGTGTTAATTATGTCGTGGACGATAAATATTATGTGGCCGGCCAGGTGATTTCCTCCGGCTGCGTGCTGGAATGGTTTAGTAAGCAAATCGCCCAGGTCGGTTACAGCGTGATTACCGAGGAAGCACAAACGGCGCCGCTTGGCTCAGAAGGAGTTTTTCTGTTGCCCCACTTCCGGGGGAAATATGCGCCGGGAGCGGACCCGCAGGCCAAGGGGGCATTCTTCGGCCTGACGACGGCTCATTCCCGGGCTTGTCTGAGCCGGGCTGTTCTGGAAGGACTGTGTTTTGAATCGGTCGGGATTATTGAGGAAATGGAACGGATTACCGGGCAGACGGTGAAATCCATCCATGTAGTGGGCGGAGCGACAAAGTCGCCATTCTGGATGCAAATGAAGGCCGATATATTGGGCAAAACCGTTGTTTGCCAGGATATTCCTGAGGTGGTGACCTTGGGAGCGGCTATGCTGGCCGGCCTGGGAGCGGGCGTATACAAAGATTCGGCGGATATGGTGCGGCAGATTGACCGCAAGGAAGTCGTGTACGAACCGAATATGGCAAACCACCGGCAATACCGGCGGCTATATGAAGGAATTTATAAGCAGTTGTATGGTTGTGTAAAAGAATTGAACCATACTATAGAGCGGTATAAACGGCAGGAGGCAGAATAATGAAATTTTTGGTAGTGGGCGATCCCATGCTTTCATCGGAAACATTAGGGCAGGCAGTACGGGATATTTTTGGTCAGGAGGTTGCGGTTTCCGGTGTGGACTGGAAGCCGGCCAGTGATGAGGAATTTTGGCACTTGCGGAGTCAGGTGGAAAAGCTTGGACCTGATGCCGGCCAACCACCGGCGGAACTGACACAGGCTATTTTGGATGCGGATATTGTGATTACTCATCACACTCCTTTGAACGGCGCACTTATTCGCAGCAGTAAGGCCCGCTATATTGGCGTATGCCGGGCCGGTGTGGAAAACATTGATGTAGCCGCGGCTAAGGAAAAGGGTATTCAGGTGATGCGGACGATGGGGAGAAACGCCGAGGCCGTTTCCGATTTTACCATTGCCCTGATGCTGGCGGAATTAAGAAATCTGGCCCGGGGCCATGCGGCACTGCGCCGGGGTGAATGGAAGAAAAAGTATCCCAACTCCGCTTTTATGGGGGATATGAAAGGAAAAACCGTGGGTCTGGTGGGCTTTGGCTATATCGGTAAACTGGTAGCCAGAAAACTGTCGTCCTTTAATATGCGGCTGATTGCCTATGATCCGTTTGTGAAGGAAGAAGTCCTGCAGGAAAGCCAGGTCGAAAAGGTTTCGCTTGAGGAGTTGTGCCACCAGGCCGACTTTATCAGCCTTCATGCCCGTTTGAGCAAGGAAACGGCCGGCCTTATCGGAAAGCGGGAATTTGCGCTTATGAAGCCCACGGCCTATGTGATTAATACGGCCAGAGCCGGACTGATAGATGAACAGGCGTTGGTGGAAGCATTACAGAACGGACAAATTGGCGGTGCCGGTCTGGATGTGTTCTGGACAGAACCGATAGCCGACAAACATCCGCTGCTAAGTATGGAAAATGTAACAATTACGCCCCATTTGGCCGGAGCTACCAACGATACATTCCGCATGACCCCCTATCTGCTGCTGGAGGAACTGAAAAAAGTGGTGGTTCAGTCGGCAGCTTCAGCCTGGTTTGTAAAATAGGCCTGTAAAAATGAGCGTTGCAGCTAGACTGGAACGCTCATTTTTGCATAGCGGCAAGGGGGAATGAATGATGAAAGTGCCTTCCATACAGTTGGTGGCCATTGACCTGGACGGAACCTTGCTGGATGATGACAAGCGGATTACGGCAGAAACGCTGCAGACCATCCAAGCGGTCATGGCGCGAGGCGTTTCGGTTGTCCTGGCCTCCGGCCGGCCATGGTGCTCGGTTTTGCCTTACGCCCGGCAGTTGGAGCTTAGTACGCCGATTATTGCTCATAGCGGTGCCTATATGGCCGATGAAACAGGTCGGGTGTACGCCGATCAAACCTTGGAGGCGGCTGCCGGGCAGGCCGTAATCCGTATGCTGGAAGAAGCGGGGTACTATTTCAAGGTTTATTGCCGGGATGTATTTTATGTACAGGCTCCGATCCAGGAAACTCTGGATTTTTCGAGGATTTATCAAGTGCCTTATCAAGCGGTGGGGAAAGGCCGCCTGGCTTGGCTGGACAAACCGGTCAACCGGATTATGATCTATGACCGGCCGGAACGGATTGAGGCTGTCCAGAAGCTGCTGCTGCCCTGGGCGGACGTATTTTCCTATGCCAGGGACAGTGCCCGGGGGCTGGATATTTTACCCCGCGGTGTAAATAAGGGCAGTGCGCTGCGGCTTTTATGCAGCCGGCTCCAATTGGATCTAGAAAAAGTTATGGCCATAGGAAATGAAGGAAATGATATAGAAATGATCTGTGAGGCAGGTTTGGGTGTTGCTATGGGGAATTCCTGTTCTGAACTGAAAACCTGTGCAGCCGCCGTGACGGCGGGAAATCAGGCGGAAGGAGTGGCGCAGGCCCTCAAAATCTATGTCTTACAAGAATAAACGGAGGCTGATGGTATGCGACAGGCGATGATGGGAGTCGATATTGGCACGACAGGGTGCCGGGCCGTCATTTTTCAACAGGATGGGAAGTGCTTAGCCAATCAATCGCTGGAATATTCCCTGTATACGCCACAGGCGGCTTGGGCGGAGCAGGACCCGGAAGAAATTTTTCAGGCCTTTGTGCAGGTGGTACGTGGCAGCATGGCGGCAAGCGGACTGCGGCCAGATGAACTGGCCGGGATTTGTTTCAGCTCGGTGATGCATAGCATTTTTCCGGTGGATCATACCGGTAAGCCGCTGCATAATATGCTGATCTGGGCTGACTCGCGCAGCCAGGCTTATACTGAAAAGCTGGCTCAAGAATATGATGCGAAAAAGTTGTATGTCAAAACAGGCTGTCCGCTTCATCCCATGTATCTCTTATCCAAGCTGCTCTGGTTTAGAGAGGAGCGGCGGCCGGTTTTTGCGGCAAGTTATAAATTTATCGGTATCAAAGAGTTTATTTGTTACCGGCTGTTTGGCAAGTTCCTGGTGGATAAATCCATTGCAACCACTACGGCCATCTACAACTTAGAAACCCAGGCATGGGATGATGAAATTCTCGATATTCTGGGCATTGACGCTTCGCTGCTGTCGGAAGTGAAGCCAACAACTCATGTGGAGCCCGGCCTGAGCGCCGAAATGGCGGAGCTTTTGGGAGTAGCGGCCGCTACGCCGGTTATTTTAGGCGCTGCCGACGGAATTTTATCCAATCTGGGGGCCGGCGCCGTAAATCCGGGGCAAATTACCGCGATGATCGGCACCAGCGGCGCCATTCGCATTGTAACCGACCGACCGCAGATTGACGAGCGGATGCGTACCTGGTGCTACAACATGACCGACAGCCATTGGGTGGTCGGCGGGGCGATCAATAACGGGGGTATTGCCTTACGATGGGTTAGGGACAAATTTGCCTGTATGGAACAGTATGTGGCGGAACGGTCGGGGTATGATCCCTACGATATCCTCAGCCGGTATGCCGCCGAGGAGCCGGTCGGTTCGGACGGCTTGATTATGCTGCCCTTCTTCTCCGGGGAACGGGCGCCCTACTATAATGCCAATGCCCGTGGCGTGCTGTTTGGGCTGAATCTGACCCATGGTAAGCGTCATTTGGTGAGAGCGACCATGGAAGGTGTTCTGTACAGCCTGTTCAGTGTGTTCCGCGCCTTGGAAGAGGTAACCGGCAAATCCAATGAAATCCGGGTAAGCGGCAGTTTTACCCGGTCGCCGTTCTGGGTACAGTTGATGGCGGATATTTTCGGAAGAGTGATTACCGTACTGGACGATCCGGAAGGCGCCGCCTTCGGTGCCGCCGTACTGGGCTACTTCGCTATGGGGCAAATGACCGACATCAAAGAGGTAAATAACCTGATTAATATAAAAAAGCGGTATCAGCCCGATTTGGCAAATCACGAGCGGTATCAGCGACTGGTTGCCGTCTATGAACGGCTATACCATAAGCTTGAGGCTGAATTCGAGGAAATTGCCAGCATTCAGCGGGAATGGAAATAAAGGAGGAAGCAATATGAACAAGAGTCAGATTGGTGTAATCGGCCTTGCGGTCATGGGAAAAAATCTGGCACTCAATATGGCCAACCACGGCTATTCCGTGACGGTTTACAACCGCTCGGAGGATAAAACGAAGCAATTGCTGGCTGAGGCAGCCGGACGGCAACTGACGGGGGCCTATTCGCTGCAGGAATTGGTCGCGTCACTGGAACGGCCGCGCAAAATACTGATTATGGTCAAAGCCGGCAGTCCCGTGGATACCACCATTGAGCAGCTTTTGCCTTATCTGGAGCAAGGGGATATTTTGATTGACGGCGGCAATTCCTTTTATCAGGACACCATTCGCCGCCATCAGCAGCTTGCCGCCCGGGGCATTCACTTTATCGGCACCGGTGTATCCGGTGGGGAAGAAGGGGCGTTAAAAGGACCGGCGATTATGCCTGGCGGCGACAGAAAAGCCTTTGCCTTGGTGCAGCCTATCTTTGAGGCTATTGCGGCCAAGGTAGGGGAGGATGCCTGCTGCACCTATATTGGCAGCGACGGGGCGGGGCATTTTGTCAAAATGGTGCATAACGGCATTGAATATGCCGACATGCAGCTTATATGCGAGGCCTATGTTTTATTGAGAGAGCTGTTGGGTCTCAAGCCTGAGGAAATTAAAGAGATTTTTGCCGGCTGGAATCAGGGCGAACTTAACAGTTATCTGATTGAAATTACGGCCGACATTCTAGGTAAAACCGATCCGGCCACAGGGAAGCCTATGGTGGAGGTCATCTTGGATAAGGCTGGACAGAAGGGTACCGGCAAGTGGACCAGCCAGGTGGCGCTGGACCTGGGCGTGCCCATCCCGTCGATTACCACTGCTGTCTTTGAACGCTATCTGTCGGCCATGAAGGACGAACGGGTGGCAGCCGCCAAGCGCCTGGCCGGACCGGAGATACAGGCTGTTCGTAAGCCGGCGGCTTTCGCCGAAGCCATCCGCCGGGCGCTGTATGTCAGCAAAATCGGCGCTTATGCCCAAGGCTTCAGCCTGATGGCCGGCGCCTCCCGGCAGTACGGCTGGGACTTGGATCTGGGCAGCATCGCGATGATTTTCCGCGGCGGCTGCATTATCCGGGCCCAGTTTTTAAATAAAATCAAGGAAGCCTACGATAAGAATCAGGACTTGCCCAGTTTGTTTTTGGACGAGTATTTCCGCACCAGCATAGAGAATTACCAGCAGGACTGGCGGGACGTAGTGGTTGCCGCTATCCAGGCGGGCATCCCGGTACCGGCCTTTACCAGCTCCCTGTCCTATTTCGACAGCTACCGGGCGGCCGAGCTGCCGGCCAATCTGCTGCAGGCCCAGCGGGACTATTTTGGCGCCCATACCTTTGAACGGAATGACAAGGAAGGCACTTTCCATCATAACTGGGAAGCATAAAGCGGCCCCCAATAACCCTGGTCGCTGCCTAAACAAAAAAACAAGGCTATTGCGCTAAAAAAGCGTAACAGCTTTGTTTTGGCTCCCAGTTCGGCCTTTCCCGGAAAAATACGTTCCGCAGGATGAAAAATTGCCGGCTTACGTTAAGAAATCCACCTGTGCCCTTTGGGTATTTGTTTGAGCGAAGCGAGTTTACGGATTTTTAGTAAGCCGGCAATTTTTCAAGTATTTTGGAGGACAGGCCTAGCCTTTTGGGTCCCTTTGTGGCAATGACAAAGGGACGACAAGCTTTTCTTTACACATACAGGCTGTTGTAAATGAATAAAATCATTTGCGACGGTCTTGTTTTACATTAAGCAGGTGCTTGCAATGTCCGATATGCGCTCACAAAAGCAGGAAATTAGTTTGCCTGCTTGAGCAGGCTCTTCAAGTCGTCCTCCGGCGTGCTGATCGGTTTGATACTGAAGGTTTCCACCAGATACTGCAGCACATTAGGCGACAGGAAGGCCGGCAGGCTGGGGCCGAGCCGCATATTTTGGATGCCCAGCGATAAGAGCGCCAACAGGTCGGCAACAGCTTTTTGCTCGTACCAAGACAGCACGATGGAAAGCGGCAGGGAATTGACATCGGTATCGAAGGCATCGGCCAGCGCTGTGGCAATCCGGACGGCCGAATAAGCATCGTTGCACTGCCCGATGTCTAAAAGCCGCGGCAGACCAGCTACAGTACCGAAATCCAGCTTATTGAAACGGTATTTGCCGCAGGCCAGGGTCAGGATGACGCAATCCTCCGGAACGAGCTTGGCAAACTCGGTGTAGTAATTGCGTCCCGGACGGGCACCGTCGCAGCCGCCGATGAGGAAGAAGTGACGCACCTTGCCGTCCTTTACCGCATTGACAATGGCTTCGGCATGGGATAGTGTGGCATGATGCCCGAAGCCGACCAGGATTTTGTGCGCTTCTTCATCCTCGGTAAAGCCACCTAACTCTAAAGCCTTATCGATGATTTCACTGAAATCTTTGGTGCCATCAGGCTTGGTTTTAATGTTTTTCACGCCTTCCCAGCCGACAACGTTGGTCGTGAAAATCCGGTCCTTATAAGTTTCCCGGGGCCGCATCAGACAGTTGGTGGTCATCAGGATACAGCCCGGCAAGCTGTCAAATTCCTTCTGTTGATTTTGCCAGGCCGAACCGTAGTTGCCAGCCAGATGCTTATATTTTTTCAGGCCCGGATAGCCGTGGGCCGGCAGCATTTCGCCGTGGGTGTAGATGTTGATACCCTTTCCTTCGGTTTGTTCCAGCAGCATTTCCAGGTCACGCAGGTCATGGCCGGAGATAATGATAAAGGGCCCTTTCTTGGGATTGACATCAACCTGGTGCGGCGATGGGTTTTGATAGGTTGTCGTATTGGCCTCGTCCAGCACCTTCATGACTTCGACGCTCATATTGCCTGTCCGCATAACCACGCGGATCATGTCGTCCAGGGTGAGATTATCGTTGGTTGTGGCTTCTAACCCCTGGAAGTAGAAGTTGTCCACCTGGTCGCTGTAAAAGTTGATAAACCTGGCCTGATGGCCGTAGGCACTGATGCCCTTTAAGCCGTACAGGACGGTGGAGCGCAGGGAGCGGATGTCGGGGTCCAGGGTTTGATCGTACATAATGCCCGCCTTGACCGCATCCTTGAGCATGGCTTCCTTGCTATCGCTCAGATTGTAGGTGGCTGCGTCGGGATAGTTTTTTTGCGGGGCCTGGCTGCGCAACTGTTCTTTTATTTTTTGCGATTCCTGCAGCAGTTTTACATGAACACCGACGTCAAAATTAACGTTGGTCAGGGTGGTGAACAGGGAATTCTCGACAAACTTAACCACCTCTTTGTCAATCGGTTTACCCTGGTCGATCAGTTCCTTGGCATAGCAGGAGATGCCTTTTAGCTGGTAAATCAGTAAATCCTGCAAATTGGCAATTTCCGGGGTTTTACCGCAGACACCGCTCTTGGTACAGCCTTTGCCGCCAAAAGTTTGTTCACACTGGTAACAAAACATCGCATTGTCCAAACCGAATCGCTCCTTTTTAATATAGTTAGACCTTACTTTAACAGTAAGAAATCCTGGAAAATAATTTAGAATTTTTAGTCGGAAAATCCTGCCTGTTCCAGAATAAAAACCGATCACTTTTTTGTCTTTGACAATAAAAGCAGTTATAGCAAGATTACTATTCCCTGTTTTTTTATATTATAACCGTTAGCAAAGCATTGAATTTCAGCAGCTAGCGACCGTGTTTGCCATCAGGCACTATAAAAAAAACAGGCTCTCCGCCAGGGGAGCCTGCTGTTAGAGCGGTCAGTTCAGTTTTTAGCGATCAGTTCAGTCCGTCTTACGAAGGATAAGGCGGCACCAATGGCGGCAAATAAGGCCCCCGCAAACAGAGCGGTATGGTAGCCGGACAGAAAGGCGGCAATCTGCTGAGCCGCATCAGGCTGGGTAAAACCGGCCAGAGCGGCGGCTTGGCGGTTCTCGAAAATCGACACGGAGATGGCGATGCCCGAAACCTGGCCAATATTTCTTACCAGTGAATTGAAGCCGCTGGCAATGCCCAGCTTTTCCGGCGGGACCGAACTCATGACACTGTTGTTATTGGGTGATTGAAAGAGCGCGTTGCCTAAGCCCAGCGTAGCCTGGGACAAGGCAATTTCCCAAAGTGAGGTGTGTTCGCCCAACAGGGTTAGCGAAAGCAGGCCCAGGGTAGTTACGCTCAGTCCAGCGGTACTGAGAAAAGCCGGGTTGATCCGGTCGGACAGATAGCCGCTAATCGGAGCCAGCAGGGCCATTAAGAACGGGAAGGGCGTCATCAGCAGGCCGACCTGTGAAGGGCTTAGGTGCAGGATGGTGGTTAGGTAGAAGGGCAGCAGCATGGTATTGGAAAAAAGGGCCATAAAGGAAATCAGACCGGCGGCATTGCCGGACCAGAAGGCCCAGATTTTAAACAGGCTTAGGTCAATCATTGGAAAGGGAGCGCGTTTTTCGTGAAGGACAAAGAGCGTTAAGAGAGCTACAGCTGCGATAAACAAAGTAATGACTGTTTTAGACAGCCAGCCTAAATCCTCGCCATGAATGATAGCTAGCAGAAAGCAGATCATGCCGGTGGCGAACAATACGGCACCCGGGTAATCGAAGGCTTCGCCGTTCTGGCGGGCTTCCCGGGGGAGAATTATCTGACCGGCGGCAAAACCGAGCAACCCAATCGGCAAATTGACATAGAAAATCGACTCCCAGCCGAACAGATCGACCAATACACCGCCCACACTGGGGCCTGTCAGGGAGCCCAGCGCCACAATGGTTCCCACCATGCCGAGGGCTTGTCCGCGGCTGGAACTGGGAAAGGTGGCAGCCACAATGGCCGAGGCATTGGCCATGAGCATGGCGGCTCCGATGGCTTGGATCACTCTGGCGGTGATCAACAAGGCAATGTGGCCGGCCAGGCCGCAGAGCAGCGAGCCTAAAGTAAAAACGAGAAACCCGGCGGTATAGACCGAGCGGCGGCCGAGCATGTCTCCCAGACGGCCAAAGAGCGGCAGCAGGCAGGAAATGGTCAGCAGATAAGCCGATACGACCCACTGAACCAGTGGCAGGCTGGAATCAAGCATAGCCGAGATACGGGGCAACGCGACATTGACAATGCTGGAATCAAGGGTTGCCATGAAAGTTCCTGTAGCAGTTACGCTAAATACCAGCCAGCGATAGTATGGTAAGGCTTGTAAATTGAGCATGGTAATTTCCTCAAATTAGGTATTTTTTATCAGTAATTTAATCATAAGCCAGCTAGGTAGGATTAGCAAGCGGATTATCCGGCAGGGTATGGTCATTGCCTGTAATATTTTAACAGATCTTTCGTTTGGTAATGGGACGTTTGTTTATCCAAAAAGCGGTGTTAACAGGCGACTGATTATCTTTAGGAGGCTAATGCGACGGTTATTCAGCAAACGGTTAGCTAAGGGAGTGCCTGCCAGGCTAACAAGGGTGTCCAGGTTAGCATTGTTTAAGGACTCCAAAAATTTCCGGAGTGTCATGGAGTGGTGATAGCTTTGGTAAAGGGATTTGGCGGTTTGCTGGTAATTTAACTGTCCAAGCAAATCCTGAGCAGCATAAATACCGGATAACATGGACGGCAGTTGGCCAAAGCCCAGCGCCGGCATCATAGTTCCCAGGCAATTGCCGACAAAGAAAGTATTGCCGATGCGGGGCATATCGGAAATTCCCATCCGGTAATGGTGAATTTCAAATTGGTCGGTTATCCTTAGATTCTGCCGAGTGTCTTTACAGACCCGTTCAAAATATCTGTCCCACAATTTGTTTTGATTTAGCTCCTTCGCTTCAGGATATTCGGGATAGGCTAAGGTAATGTTGGCTTCTTTGCCGGAGAAGGGAATTAAGTAGCAATATCCTTTGGGAGCAATAGTGTTATCAAGCCAGGCGGCCACTTCTCGCTGATTGAAGTTTCCGGCGACAGTTGCTCCCTTTAAAGTAACGGTAAGACTGCTTTTTACTCGCTGTATTTCCTCGGTATACCTGAAATCGCCGACAGCCAATATAATATGGGTAAATTCTTTTAATAAAGCAGTATAGTCGTATGTTGAGTTGAATAAAATTTTGGTCTTTAATTGCCGGGCCAATTGGGACTCAAACGAGGTTTCCACCCTGCCCCGCAGATTAATAAAGCCTAGTTGGCCGGTTAATTGGGCTGTCTTATTCTCGGAATGCAACGTGAGTGCCGTAATATTATTGGTAGGCTGCAGGTATATACCGTAAACTTCTGACAACCGGACCAGCGGATCGCTGAAGGATTGCTCCAGCATAGGCAGTAAAATTTCTCCATTAACAAACCGGTCGCCGACGCAACGGCGATTATCAAAAACGGTGGGAGTGAGACCGTTTTTCTCTAAGGTTAAGGCACAGGCTAACCCAGACAGGCCGGCTCCCATAATTGCTATTTTCATAAAAAGCCTCCCAGCTATTTATCCTTAGCATAGCCAACTATATGCAGAATATGTTCGGCGGCTCAGGCGGCAGGGTGATTTAGCCGGAGATTTTTTTAAGTTACAGGAGTCTTGTTGATATTATTTTCTTAGCAGGGGAAGGCTAAACCAAGTCATTCCATTAGCGGGAGGAAGCTATGAACAGTAACAGGCAGCGAAGAATATTACTGACAGGTTTGTTTTTAGCTCTGTTTTTTTCTTCTTTGGACCAGACGGTGGTGGGGACAGCAATGCCCCGCATTATTGGCGAGCTTGGCGGGCTGAGCATTATGACCTGGGTGACCACGACCTATATGCTTACTTCGACGACGGTGGTGCCGATTGCCGGCAAGCTGGCCGATGTATACGGACGCCGGTTGATTTATATAGCCGGATTGTTGATTTTTATCGGCGGCTCGGCGCTTTGCGGGACAAGCCAGACCATGCTGCAACTCATTCTGTACCGGGCCTTGCAGGGGATTGGCGGTGGCATTATGATGCCTTTGGCCATGACGATCGTCGGTGACATCTTTCCGCCGGGTGAACGGGGCCGGTGGCAGGGCATTATGGGGGCGCTGTTTGGGCTGTCGTCGGTGGTTGGCCCGGCTATTGGCGGCTGGATTGTCGATTCTGCCTCCTGGCAGTGGGTTTTTTACATCAATCTGCCAATTGGTTTTTTGGCGACGGCTACTATCTATATGGGTTTGCGCGATGAAAAACCGGCCGTCGGGCAGGTTCATATTGATTATGCCGGTATTTTGCTGCTCATTACCGGAACTGTCTCTTTGCTGCTGGGATTAAATATGGGCGGAGCCGGTTATTCCTGGCTGTCCTGGCAGATAGTTGGCTTACTGGGCCTTTCGTTTGTTGCCTGGGCGCTCTTTCTTTATGTTGAGCAAAGAGCCCTGGACCCGGTGCTGAGTCTGGATTTATTTCAAAACAAAGTGTTTGCCGTTAGCAATATGGTCGGCTTCCTCATGGGCCTGGGCATGTTTGGGGCGTTGGCGTTTTTACCCCTGTTCTTTCAGGGTGTGCTGGGCATCAGCGCGACCGGTTCCGGTAACACGATGCTGCCGATGATGCTGGGCATGATGGGGACCAGTATTTTAGCCGGACGCTATGCCACCAGGCTGCCGTTCCGGACGATTTATCTGGCCGGTATGAGCATTATGACAGTGGCCTTTTACCTGTTAAGCACCATGACGATAGAAACGCGGCAATTGGCTGCCGCAGCGTATATCGCGCTGCTGGGCATTGGCATGGGCCTGATTATGCCGGTGATTACCATTGCCGTGCAAAGCACGGTGGGTCCAAAACGGCGCGGGGTCGCCACTTCGGCGACGCAATTTTTTCGCAGCATTGGCGGCACACTGGGAATGACGGTGCTCGGGGTGGTGTTTAACAGCTATTCCAATGCCATCATGGCGCAGGAGTTTTTCCCGGCTATCAAAAATATGCCTATTGCCGCTAACAGTGTGCTGGCCGACTGGCTGGCGAAAGCCCGGACCGATCCTCACAGCATGTTTAATATCTTGTTAAGTCCCGAGACCTTGCAGCTCATTCCGGCAGAACTGCGTGACAGCCTGCTGCCACCGCTCAAGGGTGCGCTGGCCGAATCGCTGCAGGTGGTGTTCTGGGTGGCGGCACTCATTGGCGTTGCCGGGGTACTGGTAAGCCTGTTGCTTGGCAATGTCCGGCTGGAGCAGCGGGATAAACAGAATGCCGCTCCCGATGCCGGGGCAGTGCTGCTGGCGGAAGGCATTGCGCCGGAAGTGGAGCTGGCCGCCGAGCTGGTGCCTGACTTGATTGACGGGGAACGGAAAAAAGGTTCCGAGGTATGTTCCAAGGAGCGGCGGCCGGACGAATAGCGCCTGGCCGCCGCCCTTTTGATAAAAAGGAAGTTAACGGTATTTAGCCGCGAAATCCGCCAGTTCTTTATTGAATTTGTCCCGCTCGTCCCGGAACAAGGCATGACCGCTATAGCAGAAGGGGATGAGCCGGGAATGCCTGATACCCTGCTCCTGGGCTTCGCCCAAGGAGAAGTGGCAGACGCGGTCGTGAATGCCGTGCAGGATCAAGGTGGGAACTTCGATGCTTTCCAGGTCGGAAAAAAGTTTTTCCTCGCCCAGCCAGGTGGTGGCCACGGCTGCCGTAGACCATAGGGCGGCCTTTAGCCCGAGCTGGAAAAACCAATCGGCGAAAGGCTGGGTGACATATTGAAAAAAGAACATGTCGCCAAAATCCCGCAGCATCGCCGGCCGGTCGGTGTAGGTGTCCCGGATGATTTTTTCAACGGCTTCCCGCGGCAGACCATAAGGAAAGTATGGCCGTTGAATGAGACTGGGGGCCGCTGCCGCGCAAAGAGCCAGCTTTGCCACGCCGTATCCCCTGTGACGGGCCATGTAGCGGACGGCGATGGCACCGCCGGTGGAGTGGGCGGCCAGGGTAACCCCTTGTAACCCCAGTTGGCTGATTACGCCGTAGACGTCATCAGCCAGCCGGTTATAATCGTAGCCGTCAGCCGGCTTATCGGAGCGTCCGAAGCCCCGCTGATCGATGCCTATGCAGCGAAAGCCTTTCTGGATCAAATAGGCAAACTGATATTCAAACATGGTATAATCGGCAGGCCAACCATGCAAAAAGACAATGGTTTCACAGCCTGCCGGGTTTACATCCTCTACATAGAGTTTGACGTGTTCATCGACTTTTATATAGTATCCCATCGCCTGGTTCCTCCTGGCAGGTAAATGCCTTTTTATGAGTAGCCTATTCCTTTATGGCCCAAAAGGTGACATAATAAAGGGAAGGTCTGGCATAGCGCGGTTGGCTGACGGTAAAAAAAATAAAATATTTTGCCATTATTTATTTTCTACGGCCTAGGTACTTGCGGAGCCGGGCGTTTTACAATACAATATTTTGCTATAAGAGGTATGTACGTCTGCCGGTCACGGTTAGTACGGCATTCCTGTCGCTCTTATTGTAGAATATGTTTATTAGGAGGTTGATCAATGTTAAAACGGTTATTAACAGGTAAGACTTTGCTGTTCTTGCTGTTGCTGGCTGCTATGGGCATGACGGCCGGGTGCGGCGATACGGCCGGCGATTCCATCAAAATCGGTATGGTCTACGAACTGACCGGCAATACGGCATCTTACGGCACTTCGGCGGCCAACGGCGCTAATCTGGCCTTTAAGGAAATCAATGCCAACGGCGGAGTATTGGGCAAAAAGCTGGAAATCATTACGGCGGACAATAAAGGAGAACCCTCCGAGTCGGCTAACGCCATGACCAAAGTAATCACCCAGGACCGGGTAGTGGCGGTAACCGGTTTCACTGTTAGCTCCTGCGGCATTGCCGGATCGGTGGTTGCCGAGGACAATAAGATTCCCTTTGTGGCAGCGGCTACGGTAAATCCCAAGGTAACGGTGGATGAAGCAACAGGCAAGGTGAAGGACTATACGTTCCGGGCGTGCTTTATTGATTCCTTCCAGGGAACGGTAGGCGCTAATTTCGCCTGGAATAGTCTGAAGGCTAAGAAAGCCGCGATCATGGTGGATAATTCCAGCGATTATAGCAAAGGGTTAGCCAAGGTATTTAAGAGCGTATATACCGAACGCGGCGGCCAAATCGTTTCCGAAGAGGCTTACCTGCAAAAAGATCAGGATTTTAAAGCTACTCTGACTACCATAAAAGCACAAAATCCGGAAATTATCTACATACCAGGCTACTACGAAGATGTGGGCAAGATTGTTAAACAGGCGCGCGAATTGGGCATCACCATACCTATTCTGGGCGGCGATGCATGGGATTCACCCCGGTTGGCTGAACTTGGCGGGGCGCAAGCATTAAATAACACGTATTTTACCAATTTCTATTCCGTGGAAGACAAAAACCCGGTTTCCAATTCCTTTGTGGAAGCTTACCAGAAGGAATACGGGCAAGTACCTGACTCCATGGCCGCTATGGGCTATGACGCCGCTCGCTTGTTAGTGGATGCCATCAAACGGGCCAATAGCACAGATGCCAATAAAATCCGCGAGGCCCTGGCAGCTACGAAGAACTTCCCCAGTGTAAGCGGCGAGATGAACCTGAACGAAAGCCATGATGCTGTCAGAGGCGTGGTCATCATTGAGATGAAAGACGGCAAGCAGGTCTACAAGGAAACCATCAAGCAATCCTGAACTGCCGTAACTAAGTAAATCCAAAATTTTTTTTACTGACTTAGATGAAAAAGAATCATGTGACAAATAATTTTTATTCATGATGACCCTAAGAACATGAGAGAAATGAAAGAGAATACGTATAAGACGATTGAAAACTACCTGTTTGGGCCTGTTGCCTAAACAGGTAGTTTTTTGTGACTTGGCTGGCAAAAAGTACAATTGTCTTTTTTAATCAATGTTATTATAATTAATAATATTAAGATTAATAATAAATAGCGCAGGAAGAAATCTCCCTGCCTATACGCTGGTCCGGGCGGCTATATGGATGCGCCGGGCTGTTGCGTTAACTAAAAGGGAGGATATATATGAGTAATAGATTCTTTCAATCCAAAAAGAAACTGGCAGCTTTCGTCGGTGTTATCGGCGTGGCCCTGCTGGGAGGGGGAAGCTGGTGGTGGTATAACTATGCAGGTACGGTATCTACCGATGATGCCCGGGTTAAAGGTACCATTGTGACCGTAGGTGCCCGGGTTTCGGCGCGGACAACCGAGCTGCTGGTCAATGAGGGCGACCGGGTGGAGGCCGGACAGGTTGTCGCCAGACTGGATACCAAGGAATTAGCGGCGCAGGTTGACCAGGCTAAAGCCAATTTGGCCGCTGCCCAGGCTAAGCTGGCAGGCCTGCAGGCCGGAAGCCGTCCGCAGCAGGTAGCCCAGGCGGGTGCGGCCGTTGATTCGGCCGAGGCGAATGTAACCAATGCGGAAAAAGCCTATGATCGGACCAAAGCTCTGTATGACCAAGGTGCCGTAGCGGCTCAGCAACTGGATGCCGCCTGGACCGCCCTGACGGTGGCCAAGGCGCAGTTGGCGTCCTCCAGCCAGTCGGCCAGTCTGGTGGCCGAAGGCTCACGGCAGGAAGACATCCAGGCGGCACAGGCCCAGGTGGACCAGGCGGCGGCCATGCTGCAGAATGCTCAGCTCCAATTGGAAAATGCCACGATCATAGCCCCTATTTCCGGTGTGATTGCTCAGCGGGCGGTTAATCTAGGGGAAAGTGTGGCAATAGGCCAACCCTTATTCAATATTGTCGATTCCGACGACATTTGGGTCGCGGCCAATATTGACGAAACGTATATCGGCAAGGTCCATGACGGACAGGCCGTGCATTTTACGGTAGACGCCTTTCCCGGCGTGAAGTTTACCGGCCTCGTGCAGGAAGTGGGGGCGGCAACCGGTTCTCAGTTTTCCCTGCTGCCCAATGAAAATACTTCCGGCAATTATACTAAGCTTACGCAGAAACTGCCTGTGAAGATAAGTATTGCTAAAACCGGCAATACCCAGTTAAAACCGGGCATGTCGGCCGTAATTAATGTGAACGTCCGGTCTTAACAGAGGTGATGATGATGGAACAAGCAATAACACAACCCAATAAATACATGGTGCTTTTGACCGTTACGCTGGGCACCATGCTGAGTTCCTATGTCAGCAGTTCGGTCAACATTGCTCTGCCGAATATGATGCAGGTGTTTGGTTTTACGATGGATTCGGTAGTCTGGGTTTCTCTTTCCTATATGCTGCCTTACGGTTCAATTTTACCGATTACCGGTAAACTGGGCGATCAATTTGGCCGGAAACGCATGTATTTGACCGGGCTGGCCATTTTTACCGCGGCTACCTTGCTGGTCGGTATGGCCTGGAGCAGCACGGCGCTTATCGTGTTCCGGGTCCTTCAGGGTATCGGGGCGGGGCTGCTATTCCCCAACTCTATGGCTTTGGTGTCTGATGCTTTTTCTCCGACCGAACGGGGGCAGGCATTAGGCCTGTGGGGCGCTCTGGCAGCCGGAGGCAGTGCCCTTGGTCCGACCCTGGGCGGGCTTATTGTGGAATATCTTGATTGGCGCCTGATCTTTTATTCCATCCTACCGATATCGGCCATGGGCTTGCTATTAGGGACCAAGGTGTTGCAGGAATCCAAGACCGGGCAGAGTAAAGCCAAAATTGACTATGCCGGTGGCGCTTTGCTGGTAATCAGCTTGATTTGCCTGATGCTGGTGCTTAATCAGGGCTCGGATGAAGGCTGGACATCCTTCTATATTCTGGGCCTGGCGGCCGTAGCGGTACTGTCTATGGCGGCATTTTTCGTGGTAGAACAACGAACGGCGGCACCGATGGTGGATTTGGCCCTGTTTAAAAATGTTACGTTTACCGTGTCCAATATCGTTGGCTTTCTGTCTTTTATGGCCATGTATGGCGGATTGTTTCTTCTGCCGTTTTATCTACGCAATGTTCAGGGCTTTATCGCGATTAAGGCGGGAATATCCATGCTGCCTCTGACACTTTCCATGATTTTGCTGGCGCCCCTGGGCGGCCGGCTGGCCGGGCAATACGGCTCAAGAATTCCGGCCTCTTTGGGAATGTCCATTATGGCGTTGGCCCTGTTTTCTTTCCGCCTGCTCGATGCCCGGACGCCGTACTCGCATATTGCGGTGACGCTTGTTTTCATGGGGGTCGGACTGGCCTTGACCATGTCGCCTTTATCGAACGGGGTTATGGGAACATTAAGCAAAGACAAACTGGGAGTCGGGTCAGGTGTGTTTAACCTGTTTAAAAATGTTGGCGGCAGCGTAGGCGTTGCAATTATGGGGACTTTGCTGGACACCAGGCAACTGGTGCACAGCGCAACCTATCGGAATTACCTGGACAGCGGGTCCCATCTGGTAACTTCCGCGCTGGCGGCACTGCAGAACAACTTTATTCTGGACGGCATGTCACCGGCGGCAGCCAAGCTGCTGGCTTTGAGCAGCTTGCAGGGGATGGTCTCCCAGCAGGCGGCAGTTGCCGCCTTTGACGATGTGTTTCTGATTACCGCCGTATTGTGTGCGGCAGGCATTCTGCCGGCACTGTTCATTCGTGATACCAAAAGTCAACCGGCTGAGGAGAAATCCGGTAAGCTGCCGGAGCAACTGCCTTTGCCGGATAGTGTATAAAACCAATTTGGTTCATAGCCAAAGAGCCAGGACGGGAATTTTCGGCTTATGCCGGAACTCACGTTTTGGCTCTTTTTGATTTATATTTTGCAATCATCAGGGAATAGTAAGCAAGTATAGTCTTTTTCCGGATATTTGTTGCGGACGATGAAAATCGGATGAAAAGGGTGTAAAAGCGGAGGTGCAAACCATGAGGTTTGGCATTGTAGGGCCTATATCAAAAGATACGATTAACCGCGCGCCGGGAGAAACGACAAGCAAGTTCGGTGCCGTTGCCTATAGTGCAACCGTGCTGGCCAAGCTGCTGGAAAGTGCGGAAGATGATATCCTTTGTCTGTCCCACGTGGCGGCAGCCGACAGGGAAGCGGTGTTAGCGCTGCTTGATTTCCCCAATATCCGGCTTTGTGGTTTGGACGGACCGGCGAATAGAGGAACGGAAATTGAGCTGCAGTACCTAAACCGGCATGAGCGGATCAGTAAGCAGACACAGGTTATGACGCCGGTTTCCTTCGCAGAAATGGAACAATTGACTAACCGGGATTATGTTATATTGATGCCGTTAAACGATACGGATATTCCCCTGGCAACGGTCAGGCGGTTTCGGCAAAGCTCGGAGGCGACTATATTCCTGGATATTCATGGCCTGCTTACCGGAGTTGACCATTCCGGCAAACGGTATAGAAAACAGTGGGCTAAGGAGGCGGAATGGCTGCAGGCGATTGATATTTTAAAAATGAACGAGCACGAAGCATCCTGGGCTGCGGGATGCAGTCTCAGCACGTTTCCGGAGCATTTGGATTATGCCGTCAGGATGTGCAAAGCGGGCTGACGGCTTGCTGGATTACCTTTGGCAGCCAAGCCTCTTTGGTTGTCTGGAAACGGCAGCAGCGATTGTTCTGGGCCAAAGTACCGGTCAGTGATACGGGACAAGTGGTGGATACTATTGGCTGCGGCGACGCCGCGTCAGCCGGCTTCATTTATGCCTATTCCAGACTGCAGAGTCCGATTATGGCGGTAGTAATGGGTAATTTGCTTGGCTCGGTCAAGGCCTCCCTGTATGATGCCAAAGGCTTTCCCACCAGGCTGGAAGCGCAGGACATGCTGTACCGGCATTACCGCAGTTATTTTCACAACTTGCTTGATGAGTTTTTGTCACAGCAGCATGTCATTGTACACGAAATAAAAGAGGGGGATCGGGATGAAAATTTTATGTACAGCCCAAATGGGAGCAGCTACGATCATGGGTCAGGCCATGAGAGTCATAGCCATCGCTAAGACTTTGCAGCGGCGGGGGCATGACGTCAAGTTTATTGCCGCGGGAAAAATGATTCCGGTAATACGGAATTTTGGCCTTGACGTGCTGGAAGCTGACAATATGCCGGATATACATCATGCAGGTACGTTACAGGATTTGAAGGCAGAACCGTCTGAAGCGACGCTGACCCAGATGAAGGAACTGCTGGAAAAGATGGTGGAACTGGAACGCACTATGGCAAAAAAGGTCTGCCCTGATCTTATTGTAAGCGGCACGGTTAGCG
This sequence comes from Propionispora hippei DSM 15287, assembly GCF_900141835.1. NCBI lineage: Bacteria > Bacillati > Bacillota > Negativicutes > Selenomonadales > Sporomusaceae > Propionispora > Propionispora hippei. Next base: position 47,528 of record NZ_FQZD01000027.1, read on the forward strand.
GTGCCACCGTGGCCCGTTCGCTGGGAATCCCCTCAGCCCTGGTCTTTTTGCAGCCCCATGGACAAAAGACTGTCCAGATGGTCAGTAAATTTATAAACCGTCAGGGAGCAGCGGAGAAACAAACCGGAACTTCCCTGCAAAGCATGTTGAGGGCAGCCGACCTGATTATCCTGGAGGGAATGCCGGAGCTTGGCGGAGATCTGGCAATGGATTTTTTCGGTGCCGGGCTGGGAGGGATAAAGGAAAAGATCCGCTTTTGCGGACCGCTGCTGGTGGAGTCGCCGGACCAATTGCCGGACCGGTTTTTGCTCAAGCAAAAGCATCTTGGCAACGGGGAACGAAACCTGGCCTATATAACCATAGGCGGCGGGTCGCCCTTGATTGGCGAGCAGTTTTTGGCGACCGTATTAAAAGCACTGCAATTAACACCCGATATTACCGGCGTTGTAGCCACCGGTCTTGCCATATCGCCGAATACCATTAAGGCATACCGGCCGCCGGTCAATGCGATGGTTAAAGGCTTTGTACCGGGGACAGAGCTGATCAAAGCCAGTGATGTAACGGTTTTTCATGGCGGCTCTTCCACGCTGATGAGCTGTATTGCCTGTGGCAGTCCGGCCGTAGTGATACCTTCCATGGGTGAGCAGGAGGATAACGCTGCCGTCATGGCCCGGTTCCAGGCCGGCATCGTGCTGGAGAAAGCTTCATTAACGCCGGACAAACTGGCAGAGGCCATGCAGACCGTCATCCGGTCGGAGTCATACCGGACAGGGGCTCAGGCTCTCAAACGGCTGGGGGACGCATACGGCGGCGCAGAGGAAGCCGCCAATTGGGTCGAACAGCTTGCGGGAGGGGGACAGCGATGAAAGCCTTAATTTTAGCTGCCGGCCGCGGTTCCCGGCTGAGGCCGATTACCGACTATATACCCAAGCCCTTGGTACCGCTGCAGGGGAAACCGCTTCTGGAGTGGATTCTTCTTGGGTTGGCAGCCTACGGTATCCGGGAGTACGTGATAGCAACCAGTTATTTGGCAGAACAGATAGAAAACTATTTTGGTGATGGAAAGCGGTGGGGAGTTGAGATTGCCTACAGCCGCGGCAACGCGCCGGCCGGAAAGGCCGGCGAAGTATGGCGGTGCCGTGAGCTGTTGGCTAAGGAGCCCCGGTTTCTGGTTGTGCCCGGCGATACGCTGTGTCAGCTTAATTACTGTGAATTTATGGACTTTCATACCCGGACGCAAGGGGTGGTTTCGGTGGCCTTATCCAGCCGCTACCGGCTGGAGGTGGGCGTGGCCGAGGTGGATCAGGCGAACCGGATTACCGGATTTTTGGAGAAAGCAAACCTGGATCGTCCGGTAAGTACGGGAACTTATTTATTGGAGCAAAGCATTTTTCCTTATATCGAAAGATTTGCGCCGGAGAAGCATGAGGTGGATTTACCGGCCCAGGTCTTTCCTGTTTTGCTGCAGGAGGGAAAGGGCGTGTACGGTTTTGTACGGGACTATGCCTGGTGGGATATTGGCAGGGTCAATGATTATGAGGCGATTGCCCACTTGCCTCCTCATGAGGCCCCGGCCGTACTGGCTCCCGGCAGGCCGATAAACCCAAAAGAAGGCCGGCAGACTTAAGGAATATAAATTAAGTCTGCCAGCCGGGAAGCGCCACAGTTGGTTAATAGTATTTTTAAGGTTTGCAGGCTGTTCCAAAGGCGGGTTAGCTTAAGACGCAGCCAAAAGTGGAAAAAGGTATGAGGCAGTTCAAAAACGGGAATCCGGTTTAAGGTATAAAAATTGGAATTTGTTCTGTCACGCCCCAGGTTAATCGTGAAAGCGGCCCGATAGCCAGCCTGTTTGGCTAGCTCAATCACCTGGTTGTTGTAAAAGCCTCCCGGATAGGCCAGATACTCCACTTTTTTTGACAAATGCTGTTCAATGGCCTTACGGGACCGGGTGAGCTGCGCGAGCACCTCGCTATCCGAGGCTTTGGTCAGCATGATATGTGTTGCCGTATGCGACTGAAACTGTATGCCGCTGCCGGCCATTTCTTTTATCTGCTGCCAGGTCAGATATTGGCTGTTATGATCGACAAAATCGGTGATGAGAAAAATAGTGGCGGTAAAATTGTATTTTTTTAGAATAGGGTAGGCTTCCTGATAATTGTCTTCATAGCCGTCGTCAAAGGTAATTAAAACGGGATTGGGCGGCAGTGGTTTGCCGTATTGCAGATAGTCCAGCAATTGATCAGGTGTGATGGAGTTGTAGCCGGCTTTGGCCAAATAAGACATTTGGGCGTCAAACTCCTGCGAGCTGATCGCCAATAAGACATGGTTGTGGTTGTTGACCTCATGATAGTTCAGTACGGGAACGCCGGGAACAAAAAAGAACAGATAAGCGATTCCGGCTGTAACGAGAGCAAGGCTGCCGAGAGCAACGTATAAAAACAGGCGTTTCATGTAGCTACGCGATCCTTTCTATAAAGAAATAGAGAATCATTACTTCCGTATCATTTAATTCAACAAGACCAGGAGCATTCCTGTCGGATTTTCCTGGAATTTATCGTGATTGATAGAAAGAAAGCTAAAAGAATGGCTTGATAAATAATATGACAATATTGCCTATTTGATGTAACAAAGGCTACAATAGAAGAGGAACAGTTATATGCGGTTTCGAAACAAACGAAGCCTGGGAGGAGGATAAGATGGAAAGGTCCAAAGTTTATTTTTCCAATTTACGGGCAACCCAGAATATGAACTTGCTGCAGAAGTTGGAAAGACTGATAAAAAAAGCGGGTATTGAGCAGATTGATTTCAAAGAAAAGTATGTAGCCATTAAAGTGCATTTTGGTGAACCGGGGAATTTGGCCTATCTGCGCCCCAATTATGCGAAAGTCGTGGCCGATGTGATTAAAGGCCTGGGGGGTAAGCCCTTTCTTACCGACTGTAACACGTTGTATGTGGGGCGCCGCAAAGATGCGTTGGAGCATCTGGACGCTGCCTACGAAAATGGCTATAATCCTTTTACCACCGGCTGCCAGATTATTATCGGCGATGGTCTGAAGGGCACCGACGAGGCCTATGTTCCGATTCCTGCCGGTGAACATGTGAAGGAGGCCAAAATTGGCCGGGCGGTAATGGATGCCGACGTGGTCATCAGCCTAAACCATTTTAAGGGCCATGAACTTACCGGTTTTGGCGGTGCATTGAAAAATATCGGCATGGGCTGCGGCTCACGGGCCGGGAAAATGGAAATGCATAGTGAAGGTAAACCGCGCGTGATATCGGCCCAGTGTGTGGCCTGCGGTGCCTGCCTTAAAATCTGTGCGCATGGTGCTATTTCCATCCAGGACAAGAAGGCCAAAATTGACCACACGCGCTGCGTTGGCTGCGGACGATGTATTGGGACCTGCCGATTCAATGCGATTGGGGCGGCATGGGATGAATCCACGGATATCCTGAACAAGAAAATTGCCGAATATACCTGGGCGGTATTGCATGACAGGCCGCATTTTCACATTAACATGGTAATTGATTTGTCGCCCTTTTGCGACTGTCATGCCGAGAACGATGCACCGATTCTCCCCGATATCGGCATGTTCGCTTCCTTTGATCCGGTTGCCCTGGATGTCGCCTGTGCCGATATGGCTAACCAAGCTCCGGCCTTGCCTGACAGCTATCTGTCCGAACAGATGAAGAACCGGCAAGAGGACTGCGTAGAAAAGGACCACTTCTGTGTGACTCACCCGGAAACTAACTGGCGGTCCTGTATGGACCATGCCGAAAAAATCGGGATCGGCCAAAAGGCCTATGAACTGATTAAAGTATAAGGCAGGCGTGACTGCCAGCTGTATTACGGACTCCCGGATAGTTATTATCCGGGGTCTTTTCTTTTTGGCAGGACGGGGGGACTGGCTGCTTTGGTGACACTTGGGGGGAGCAGTAGTGCGTAACGTGTAAAAGAGGCAGGCTGCCGCACAAATAAGTCCTGTTTCACAAAAGGGAATGGGCCGGACAGAAAGAATTACTGATGTAGGTGGAACCTGGTGCTGGAAGAAGTATTACCCCATTTGTTAGTAAAGCTGCTGCCGGAAAGCTGTGTTTGGGGCAGGAGGAATAAGCGGTGTCCACAGTTCGTTAGCCGGGACGGATCGGTGGCTGAGAGGAGCAGACGGTGGAGGAGAAACAACTGGCAATCGGTACAGAGGACTCCCAGGACAGCCGCAACGTTCGCATGATTATTATTCTGTTCGGTATCTTTCTGCTTTCTTTGCTTTGGCTGGGGCTTTTTTATAAGATCGAAAATGAACGGCAGATTGCGCTGGCCGATGCCTTCAAGGATACGGCAAACTTTGTCCGGGCCTTTGAGGAGCATACCTTGCGGACTATCAAGAGTGTAGATCAGGCCGCGCTGTTTTTAAAACATGAATATGAAAAAGCAGGGAGCCGTATTGATATTCCTCAGTACATAAGGGAGGGGCGGTTTACCGGCCAGTCGGTGGTACTATTAAGCGTGATCGATGAATACGGCAAGCTGGCCGTCAGCAGCCAGGTGCCTTTTGTGCCGTCCAATCTGGCCGATCGTGAGCATTTCCTGGTGCATAAAGGCCGGGACAGCGGTGACCTGTTTATCAGCAAGCCGGTGCTGGGTCGTTCTTCCGGCAAGTGGTCGATCCAAATGACGCGGCGGGTGAATAAGCCTGACGGTTCCTTTGGCGGAGTGGTGGTGGCTTCGGTCGATCCTTGCTACTTTACCCAGTTTTACAAGCAGGTCAATCTGGGAAAAGATTCGACTATTGTGCTTGTCGGGCGAGATGGGATAGTCCGGGCCCGGGAGTCGGGAATGAAAACAGAGCCCGGCCAGAACCTAAGCGGCGGTGCGCTAATGGCCCATATGGCAGAACGTGACATTGGGCAGTACGTGATTACCAGCGATATTGACGGCATTAAACGGATACATAGCTACCGGGCGCTGAAGGAGTATCCCTTGGTGGTTTCGGTCGGCATCAGTGAACAGGAAGCTTTCCAGGAAGTGAATGAGCGGATTGCCGTTTACTACTGGGTGGCTGCGCTGATCTCGGTGGTAATTGCTGTTTTTATTATGGTGCTGCTCTTTATTACGGTACGGCAAAAGCGAACGCAAACGGCGCTAAAGCAGGCTTATGATACACTGGAAGCCGAAGTGGAGGAGCGGACGCGGGAATTATTTGCCGCCAATCAGGAACTGGAGGCGATGAACGAGGAGTTCCAGCATACCAATGAGGAGCTGAAAAATGAAATTTCCGATCGCCGGCGGATGGAAACCAGCCTGCGCTTGTCGAAGGAAGAATTGGTGCAAAGAAATAACGAGCTTGTTTCGGCGTTACATTTGCTGGAACAGGCCCAGCGGCAGCTTATTCAGCAGGAAAAACTGGCCGGTATCGGACAGTTGGCAGCCGGGGTGGCTCATGAGATTAATAATCCGCTGGGGTTTGTGACCAGCAATGTGGAATCACTGCAGGAGTATTTCGCCGCCTTCGACAGGGTGCTCAGCCGCTACCGGCAGTTGTGTCTGGCCTTAGAGCAGACGGAGACTGCTGCTGCCCAGTTGAATATGGTGGCTGAGCTGGCTGACTACGAAAAAGAACAGGACCTGGATTATATCCGGGAGGACCTTCCCGAATTGTTTCAGGACACGCTGGCCGGGCTGGAGCGGATGAGCAAGATTGTCCGGGGAATGCGCACTTTTTCCCGTGTGGACCAGCAGGCTGTCTTTGAGGACTATGACCTGCTGGAAGGATTGGAAAGCACGCTGCTGGTAGCTCATAATGAGATTAAATATAGTGCCGTGGTTGAAAAGATTTTGACGCCCATCCCGGTCATTAAGGCCGTACGGGGTGAAATCAATCAGGTATTGCTAAATCTGATTGTCAATGCGGTGCATGCGATCAAAGACAAACACCGGACCGAAACGGGTGTCATTAGAGCGTCTACCTGGTTTGATGCTGAATTTGTATATTGTGCGGTCGAAGACAACGGGACAGGCATTACGCCGGAGAATATGAAGAGCATATTTAACCCGTTTTTTACAACCAAGCCCGTGGGACAAGGTACCGGAATGGGACTGAGTATTTCTTATGATATCATTGTCAACCGGCACAAAGGCAATATCTGGGCCGAGAGTTCGACGGGGGAAGGAGCTAAATTTATTTTTAAACTGCCGATACGGCACGACGGCGAAGCGGCGCTTCCTCCTGCTGCTGTCCGTCTGCCAGGGGGCGTAGAGCAGGGAGAATGACGATGGAAAAAAAGATTTTGTTTGTTGATGATGAACAACCTATTCTTAACACCTTTCAGCGATTCTTCCGGGGCAGTGGCTTTACCGTATTTACGGCGGAAAGCGGATACCGGGCGTTGGAGATTCTTGCCCAGGAGAAGATAGATATTATCATTTCCGACATGCGGATGCCGCAGATGAGCGGACATCAACTGCTGCGACGGGTGAAGGATTTGTATCCGGCCACTATTCGCCTGATTCTCAGCGGCCATGCGGACGAGAAAGAGATTATTAAAGCACTGCTCGACGGTTCCTGCAAAATGTATATATTAAAACCCTGGGACGGTAAGTCCTTGCAAAAAACGATTTTGCAGCTATTGGAGATCAAAGAGGTCCTGCAGGCCCGAAAGCTGTTGACCATTATCAATCAAATTGACAGTTTGCACCTGCAGCCACAGATTTTCAGCCGGCTGATGGAGCTGATTGACGCCAATGCCGATATGCAGCAAATTGCGACAGTGGTTGAGGAAGAACCGGCTCTTACCGCCAAAGTATTGCATATGGCTAATTCCGCTTTCTATGGCATACGTACCGGGTCGATCAGTCAGGCTATTGTTTATCTGGGGCTGACCACCGTTAAAAATATTGTTCTCCTGACCTGCCTCTGTGAGTCGGTGTCTGACCGCGGCTCCGGCCTGTTTAGCCGGGAGGCGCTGTGGCAGCACGCGATCAGAATGAACCGTCTGACTAACCGGTTCCACTACCGGCTCACCGGCAAGAACATTCCGCCGGTTGCCGCTTCGGTCGGGTTGGTGCTTAATATCGGACTGACGGTTCTGGTAAGGCAAATGCCGGCGCAATATAAGCAAATTGACGCTATTTTACGTCATCAACCGGGGGCGCAGCTACTGGCCTTGGAGCGGGAAATCCTTGGCGTAACTCACCCGGAGGTAGGCGGCTATCTGCTGGACTGGTGGGGCTTTCCCCAGCCGATTATTGAAAGCACCCTGTTTCATTATGATCCTTTTCATCATAACGTAACCGACCGGACGCTGGTAGGCATTGCCTGTCTGGCTCACTATTGTGCCTTGCAGGGAAAGGATAACTGGGAGCAACTGCCTGTGGATGAGCGGGTACTTGGCTTTTTCAATATTACTAGAGAAGATTGTAAAAGAATGACCCTGGAAGATTGGCAATAAGCAAGGCATAAGCTGTCCGGACAGTAAATTTATGCCCTAATGAAGCAAGAAGCACCCTGTAGGGGTGCTTCAGCTTGTTGAAAAAGTATATAGTATGAAAATGGTTTTTGAGGGTCCATGTAGAATTAATTCTGCATGGACCTAATTTTGTTAGGAGGTAGAGTATGCTTAAAGAACGAGCACCTCAGCAGATGAAATTCGAATTAGTTTGTATTGATCAATTAGTTCCTGAAGATCACCTACTTAGAAAGATAGATAAATACATAGATTTTTCGTTTATATACGAGAAGACCACCCCCTACTATTGTCAAGATAATGGACGACCACCCGTAGATCCGATTGTCCTTTTCAAAATGATCTTTATTGGCTATCTTTATGGCATCCG
>NZ_FQZD01000028.1 GCF_900141835.1 Propionispora hippei DSM 15287
CGTTGATGATATTTGATAAACATGCGAATTTAAAATATAAGTATGGAAACAGGCATTTTTGGTGCAAAGGATATTTTGTGGATACGGTGGGACGAAACAAAGAGGCAATAGCAAAATATATCCGAGAGCAGTTACAAGAAGATATAATTGTCGACCAGCTAAGTTTGAAGGAATTGACAGACCCGTTTACGGGTGAGCCCGTGAAAAAGTCATAAAAAGAGCCCCTTTAGGGGCTGACTGAAAAGGTTATGCGGTTGGCAGACTTTTTCAGTGAGTCTTGAGACTCAGCTAGTACCTTGCCCTTATAGGGCGTAATCAAGCCACCCGTTTTACGGGTGGTCCTGACTTAGCTGTTCTCATATTCGGGCGGTATTTCCGGCGCCCCGAAGCCCGAAGGAAATGCCATAGGCAATGGTATCGGCCATTTTCATCACCAGACTGAGCCGTGTGCTTTGCAGTACCAAATGCTCCATGAAGCCGCCTACATTAACGATGCCGGTAATATAGGCATGGCCGACCGGCGGGAGGTCCTTCTTTACGGCGGCGCCTGGTTTAACCGAGCCCTTGCCTAAGGATACATAGCCTACATTCTCGCTTTTGCCCAGGCAGGCATCTACGGCAATAATATAGGGGTCGACAAAGCTTGTGGTGATCTGCTGAATGACGTCTTGCAGATTGGTGGCATGAACCGGTTGATCCAAGGTACCGAAAATATGGGGATGCAAATTGAGGGAACGCAGCTTGGTGCCTGTTAAGGGACCGAGCGAGTCACCGGTGGAACGGTCGGTGCCAATGCAAAGGACGATGACATTTTGGTGAGTTTCCTGGCTTTCCTGCAGCAGGTTGCGGATATTCATCGCAATCGTGTAGGTAGCGGTAGGGTCCTGGACATTGCACTTGCATTCAGTGGAAGGTTGCGGCAGTCGAAAAACTTTATTTAGCATAGGCGCTCCTCATTAGGTAATTTGCTATCAGTATATGTATGGTATTTATTTCTTATACAGGAGAAAGGCAATTTATACTAAATTTTATATACATACAGTCTGAAGCAGGAACGTCGTATGTTTAAATTAAACTGTATACCGAAAAACAATTCAATACATTGTTAAACTTATTCATACAAAAGTTCATCCGGAAAGTACAGGAATACTATGAAACATGGATATGTGTAAAAGGTGCGGGGAGTGGCAAGGGATGAATAAATATTCATATATCAGAAGGATAATAACTCTGCTAAGCCTGGAAATATAGGATTTATCAGAATAAACTTTATTTTAATATGCATATTGACAGCATAACATTTCGTTTTTATAATAAGGATAGCATTATATAGTACTGTGCTGATAATAGACACAGTTTTAAGGAGTGTGCCTAGGGTTCCGCGTCTTGGCGGTCTGGACCGAGCGGCACAGGTGCAGCGTGGCACCTTGCATAAGGTTAGCGCTGTGCTACACCGTTGGTATAAAAAACCCGGCGGAAGGTCCTGGAAAACAAGTTCCGGTACTTTTCGCAGGGGTTTATTTTTTTATGCTTTATTTTTATTTATGGGAGAGGTGGAATACCTATGTGCCGAATTGGTGCTATTAAGAGCAAAGTGCCGTTTCATCCTTCTGATGCATTGTATTTAATGCTGCCTCAACAGGAAGGACATGATAATTCCGGGTTTGCCATGGTGATGCAGGATCTGGACGGAATGTTTGCCAAGTACAAGGATAAGCCCTTATTATCGCTGGCCTGTACGCAAAAGGGAGCCAAGCTGGTGGAGGACTATATGGAAGCGCACGATTTCCAGCCTGTATATGAATGGATTCCGCGGGGCAACCGTCAGCCGGGACTGGATATTAAGGCCATGCCGTATTATATCTTCCGGGCTTATGATTATCCGGAACATTTCAGCGGCGCCAGCCAGAAGGAAAAGGAAGAGCTGCTCTTAGACGTGCGGCTGGCTTTACGCGCTATTTTAGAAAAAGACAATCAGGGCTATGCCTACTCTTTCTGGCCTGATGTATTGACCTTGAAAGAAATCGGCGATCCCCGCGATATTGCCACCTATTTCAAGCTATGGGACAAGAATGACAGCCTGCTGGCTAAGAACATTGTGGTGCAATGCAGGCAGAACACCAACTATGATATTGTCCGCTACGCGGCGCATCCGTTCTTTCTGCAGGGTTATACCCTGTGTGCCAATGGTGAGAATACCTTTTATACCAAGAACAAGGAATACCAGAAATCACTGCACCGGGGCTATATCGGTTTTGAATCGGACTCGCAAAACTTCTTATATACGCTGCATTATGTGTTGCATGAACTGAAGTGGCCTATTAAGTACTATAAACATGTCATTACACCGCTGCCCTTTGACGAAATCGAACAGCGTCCCGATAAGGCCGAGCTTACGGCCATCAGGCAATCTTTGGGGCATTTGGAGATAAACGGACCGAATACGATTATTGCCCTGCTGCCAGACGGGAATATGATGACCTGCTGTGATTCCAAAAAATTGCGGCCTGTTGTTGTCGGCGGTGATGATACGACGATGGCGATTGCCTCGGAAGTCTGCGGTTTGAACGTTATTCTGCCCAACCGCAATAAAGAGGCCGATATTTACCCGAATGAACGCGAAGTCGTTGTCATTACGGAAGACTTGGAGGTGCAGCGATGGAAACAGTAAGAACCCAGGACGTGACTGTCAATGATTTGCCCTGGAAAATCGAATACTCCACCGAACGGTGTACCATGTGCGGCAGTTGCGTGGCTGCCTGCACATTTAATGCGATTGAGGCTACAGTCGAACGCCGCTCGATGACCGTTTCCACGGCGCGGCAGCCGGAGCCGACCCAGCGTCACGCCGCCATTCCGGTGATTAAACAGAAAAACAGTGTAGCCCAGGCTTGCGTGGGTTGCGGCATGTGCGAAAAAGTCTGTCCCAACCGGGCGATCCGGCCGGTGCGCAATGTGGACAGCCGTTTCAACCTGCTGGCCCGCAGCGGCGGCAACTCCATTAAACGGGGCGGGCGGACTAATTTGAACGCCGACCGTACGTTAGATAAAATCGTAATCGGCCGTATTTCTCAAATGACCGACCCGTCGCTGGATTCGGAACGTCATACCTTCGATATTCTGGCTCCCTTCGGCCGTGTTCTGCCGGCCAGCCAACTGCCCTTTTCGGTAAACAACGGTGAGTTGTCTTTTGCCGGTAAAACACCGCCGGTCAACTGGATATTTCCGGTTATCCTGAGCGATATGTCCATCGGGGCGCTGTCTACCCGTGCCTGGGAAGCGGTGTGCATGGCGACGGCTTATCTGAACGAAAAGCATCACCTGCCTGTGCGGATGTGTTCCGGCGAGGGCGGTATGCCTGTCAAGCTAATGGAATCGGAATATTTGAAATATGTGATTTTACAAATCGCGTCCGGCCACTTTGGCTGGAACCGTATTATCAAGGCTATGCCTAAAATGAAAGTCGACCCGGCCGGTATACTGATCAAGATCGGCCAGGGGGCAAAACCGGGCGACGGAGGCCTCTTACCGGCTGCCAAGGTGGCGGAACACATTCAGGCGATCCGCGGCGTGCCCAAGGCCGACCTGCTATCGCCGCCTAACCATCAGGGCCTGTATTCCATCGAGGAGTCGGTGCAGAAGATGTTTATGTCGATGAATGCAGCCTTCAAATTCCGGGTGCCCGTGGCGATCAAGTGCGCTGCTTCGGCTACTTCGGTTTCGGTATATAACAATCTGCTCCGTGATCCGTACCGCATTTGCGGCGGGTTCTTCCTGGACGGCATTCAGGGCGGCACCGGCGCGGCCAACGAGGTGTCGCTGGACCACACGGGCCATCATATTGTATCCAAGCTGCGTGACTGCTATTTGGCAGCCGTCAATCAGGGCCGGCAGGGGCAGATTCCGTTGTGGGCCGGTGGCGGCATCGGTCTGACCGGCAATGCGGCGGCCGATGCTTTCAAGATGATCTGTTTGGGCGCCAACGGTGTATTTATGGGCAAAGTCCTAATCCAGTTGTGCGGCTGTATCGGCAATGAACAGGGCCGCTGCAACTCCTGCAGCACCGGTAAATGCCCGACCGGCATTTGTACGCAGGACCCGCGTCTGGTTAAGCGCCTGGATATTGATAAGGCGGCGCAGAATATCGTAGACTACATGCTGGCACTTGACAGCGAAATGAAAAAAATGATGGCGCCTATCGGCAACAGTTCATTACCGGTGGGACGTTCGGATGCTTTGGTGAGCAAAGATGATGCGGTAGCCGAAAAACTGGGCATCCAGTACGTATGCTAGGAGGGGGAGCATTATGTTTAAAATAAGCGCAATTAATGGGAATGACCGTATGTCTACCCAGGACCTCCTACAGGCCATTAACAATGCATTGGCTAACGGAGAAACGGAATTTCAGATAGAAGCGGCAGGCCAGCACGATATTGGCGGGCCCCTATGGCATCCGGAAGGCAAGACGCTGCGGTTTTATGTGACCAATCCGGGGCAGCGGGTAGGTTCGATGTGTTTGGAAGGAACTGAGATCATCGTCGAAGGTTCTGCCTCAGCCGACGTGGGCTGGCTCAACGCCGGCGGCAAGATTGTTGTTAAAGGCGACGGTGGTGACACCACGGCACACTGTGCGGCAGCCGGCAAGATCTACGTGGGCGGCCGGGCCGGAACCCGTTCCGGCTCGTTAATGAAGCATGACCCTTTGTATGCACCGCCGGAATTTTGGGTTTTGAAAAACTGCGGCAGCTTCTCCTTTGAATTTATGGGCGGCGGCATTGCCGTGGTTTGCGGCTATGACAGCGAAGAGTTCGCTTCGGTGCTGGGTGACCGTTCCTGTATGGGTATGGTTGGCGGTACGTTGTATTTCCGGGGTACGGCCCTGGGCATTTCCCAAAAGGATGTAAAGGTACTGCCGCTGGAAGAAGAGGACATTGCTTATCTGAGCGGTAATATGCAGGACTTCCTAGGTTCTGTCGACCGGCCGGAGCTGGAAGCCGAGCTGAGTATTTGGGACCAGTGGAGCAAAGTAGTCCCCCTGACCTATGATGAGCGGCCGAAAAAGGCCGCCAGCGACACCTATTCCTTCCGTATGGACAAATGGGTGCCAGGCGGCATTTTCAGCGATGTATATAAAGATGATTTCAAGGTGGTCGGTTTGGTGACGACGTCAACCTACCGGCAGCGGGTCCCCGCCTGGGAGAATGGCCGCTATGCCGCGCCCTGCGAGTTCAACTGTCCGGCGTCCATCCCATCACAGCAGCGGTTTAACCTGCTGCGGGAAGGAAGGATTGAAGAGGCTTACCGGTTGGTGCTGGAGTATACTCCCTTCCCCGGCTCGGTGTGCGGCGCGGTATGTCCCAATCTGTGTATGGATGAATGTACCCGCCGGAATATTGATATTTCGGCGCAAATCGGTCGGTTGGGAACTTACTCGGTCATGTCCGACCTAGATAAAACGGCGGAAGAGACCGGCAAAACCATCGGCATTATCGGCGGCGGTGCCGCCGGTTTGACGGCAGCCTGGCAGCTTAGCCGCCTGGGACATAAAGTGACCGTCTTTGAAGCTGATTCCCATATGGGCGGTAAGATGGAGCAGGTTATTCCCCGGGGCCGTCTGCCCCATGAAACGCTGACCAGGGAATTAAAACGGATTGAAGATATGGGCGTAACCTTTATCACCGATACCAAGGTGGATAAGGTGAAATTTGCTGAAATCAGAGCAAATTATGATGCCGTAGTCGTAGCTACCGGCGGTCATATCGGTAAAGTCGTTCCCTGGCCCGGCCATGAGCGGATTATCAAGGGGATTGAATTTCTGAAAACCATTAATAAGGGAAAACATTATAAAGTCGGTAAACGTGTTATAGTTATCGGCTGCGGCAATTCCGGCATGGACGCGGCTGTCGGCGCCTACCAGATGGGAGCCGAGCAGGTCACCTGTATCGACGTGCAGCGGCCGGCCGCCGATGAGAAGGAAATCGCCCATGTAGAAGAAATGGGCGGCGTGCTCCTGTGGCCGGTATACACCAAGGAAATCACGGCGGAAGGGATTATCACCCAGGCCGGCGAACTGATCAAGGCCGATACGGTCATCATCAATATTGGTGATGCGCCTGAGCTGGATTTTCTGCCGGAAGGCATCGCTCTTGAACGGGGATGTCTGAAAGTGGGTCTTGACTACAAAATCGCTGAAGGCGTATTTACCGCCGGTGATACCGTGAAGCCCGGACGTCTGGTTGATGCCATCGGCGCGGCAAACCAGGCTGTGCAGGCAGTGCATTCCTATCTGACGCAAACTGAATTTAAGCCGCTGGAGAAAAAGGAAAAAGTACCTGCCGCTAAACTGAGCACAGCTTACTTTGAAAAGTGCCATTCCTGCGATTTGCCGGAAGCCAACGAGGACCATAACCGTTGTATTAGCTGCGGTACCTGCCGCGACTGTCATATGTGCGAAAAATCCTGTCCCGAGCGGGCTATCAAACGGGTGACGCTTTCCGACGGAGGTTTCGAATATGTTTCCGATTCGAAAAAGTGCATCGGCTGCGGTATTTGCGCCGGCATCTGTCCCTGCGGTATTTGGAGCATGTACGAAAATAATGAACCGATTATTCTTTGATAGTGATTCACTAAAACCGGTCTCAGCTTGCTGAGCCCGGTTTTTTTCGTTAAAAAAGGTTTACAAGACATGTAAAATAAAGGAAGATAGAGAAAAGGGAGGGACAGTCATGCCTATCGTTAGCCTGGGCATCTGCCAGATGCCGGTTGTGGAAGAAAAGAAGGAAAACCTGAAAACAGCGGCAGCCTACGTGGCGGCGGCCGCTGTTCGGGGCTGCCGGATTGTAATACTGCCGGAAATGTTCAACTGCCCCTATCAGACCGAACTATTTGCCGCCTATGCCGAAAGCTATCCCGATGGTGAAACGCTTCAATTGTTGGGAGAACTGGCGGCCCGGCACCGCGTTGTGCTGGTGGGCGGCTCGATTCCTGAACGGGACAGCGCGGGAAGGATTTATAACACCTGTTTTGTTTTTGGCCGGGAGGGTAATTTGCTGGCCAAGTACCGGAAAATCCATTTATTTGACGTAGCGATTGCTCAGGGGGCACAGTTTCAGGAATCGGCGGTCATCACTGCCGGAAGTGCCGGAACAGTCCTGACGGTTGACGGGCTATGCCTGGGGGTGGCTATTTGCTATGATATCCGGTTCCCGGAGCTGGCCCGTGCCATGGTGCTGCAGGGAGCGGATATTCTGATTTATCCCGCCGCCTTTAGCCCGGTTACCGGGCCGGTCCACTGGGAACTGCTGCTCCGGGCACGGGCCGTGGACAATCAAGTGTTTACGGTAGGAGTATCGCCAGGGGCCACACCGGGTGCCGTCTATCAACCTTACGGCCACTCCCTGGCGGTGGACCCTTGGGGAGACTTGCTTGGTCAATGCGGCAGCCAGGAAGAACTGCTTTGTGTTGCGGTTGATCTGACCAGGCTGCAGAAGGTACGGCAGGAGCTGCCGCTTTTGCAGCACCGGCGGCCCGATTTGTATTGAGCTGCTTTCAATGGCAGTAGCGATAATCAGAAAAGGTTAAATATAAGATGGGTGTATTTTGAGAAAAGACAAATGTGTATAAATGAAACAAAAAATTGATTGACAGTCGCCTGATGAGGCGAATATAATAATTTTCATAAACAAAGGTTTGTTTAGAGAGTACTCATTCCGGAAGAACAGCGGTAAATGTGTAAACATTGCGGTTGTTCGATACATAGTGGATTGGATTGCAGTCGTTTGTTATGTGCCGGAGGGGAGAGACCGGCGGCGGCTCCATTACTGATGTGTGAATCCCGGTTCGGAGCGGGCCGGGATGGAGTGAAACCGGGGAATGAGTCAGGCAGCGGGTTAGCCAATTTTTGGGGGGAGATGAAAAGATGAGAAAAAAATGGATGGGGTTGCTGTTGAGTGCCGTTATGGTAACAGGTTTGGTAGCTGGCTGCAGTTCCTCAACGGGTTCTAATTCAAAGGAAATTAAAATCGGGGCCAATTTTGAGTTAACCGGCGGTGTCGCCAACTTCGGCAAACAGACAGTCAACGGTATTATGCTTGCTTTTAAAGAGGTTAATGAAGCCGGCGGTGTTAACGGTAAGAAATTGGTGCTGGTCCAGGCCGATAATAAGTCGGAGCCTTCTGAAGCAGCCAACGCGGTAACCAAGCTGATTACCCAGGATAAAGTATCGGCCGTATTGGGCCCGGTAACCAGCTCTGACGTACTGGCTACGCTGCAAATCGGCCAGGATAACAAAGTGCCGATTATTACCCCGACCGGAACCAATCCTAGCATTACGGTAGATAACGGCCAAGTTAGACCCTATGCTTTCCGCGGCTGCTTTATTGATCCTTTCCAGGGTCAGGTTATGGCAAACTTTGCGGCTAAAACCCTGAAAGCCAAAACAGCGGTCATCTATATTGACAGCAGTTCCGACTATTCCAAGGGCTTGTCCGAATCCTTTGAAGCCGCTTTCACGAAAAACGGCGGACAGATTATCGGCAAGGAAGCTTTCTTGCAAAAAGACCAGGACTTTAAAGCTACTTTGACCAAAATCAAAGGAATGAATCCTGATGTTGTATTCATTCCGGCCTATTATGAAGAGGTTGGCAAAATTAACAAACAGGCCCGTGAATTAGGTATCACGGTACCGCTGCTTGGCACCGATGGCTGGGATGATTCCAAACTGGTGGAAATTGCTGGCGCAGCCGCTTTGAATAACGGTTTCTTCAGCAATCACTATTCACCGGAAGACAAAGATCCCCGGGTTGTCAAATTTGTGGAAGCCTATAAGAAAGAGTACAACGAAGCTCCAAGCGCCCTGGCAGCACTTGGCTATGACACGGCACTCATGCTGATCGACGCGATCAAACGGGCCGGCAGTGATGATCCGGGCAAAATCAGAGACGCGCTGGAAAAAACTAAAGACCTGCAGGTTGTAACCGGCATATTGACGCTGGATGAAAGCCACAATCCGGTTAAGAGTGCCGTGGTTATCGAAATGAAAGACGGCAAACAGGTATTTAGAGAAAAAGTAAATCCGTAAGTACACTGATACATTAGGCAGCTCCGCTGGGTAAGATCAACCGGCGGGGCTGCTTTCATTTTCTGTTTTGGAATGTTTGTCGCAGGTGTTTACTTTACAGGTGTAAGTGGAAAAAAACAAAGACTATAAATACCTTTGTTTTTTAAGGATGGACAAAAACCCTGTATATCCAGAAATAATCTATTGACAGCGGATATGGAGGGGCCTATAATAAGTCTCATAGACAAACATGTTTGTGTTGTGTACTATCAGAAAACACGATCCGGACAATGTGTAAAGAAGGTTGACAGCGCAGCGGGAGTTATCCCGGCTTAATCAACAGGGGCCGACGCCCAGCAGGGTTTTTTTAGAAACCTGTGATGGGGTTTTTTTATTGTTGGCGGCAGCCGGATCAAGACAGAGGAGATGACAGGTATGAAGAAAAAGTGGTTGGGAGTTATGACATCTGCTTTAGTGCTGATGTCGTTGGTAGCAGGTTGCGGAAATAGTGCTACCTCGAATGACAAGGAAATCCGTATCGGCGGCAATTTTGAGCTGACCGGCGGCGTGGCCGACTATGGCAAACAATCGTTAAACGGTATCATGCTGGCGATCAAAGAAGCCAATGATGCCGGCGGTGTGCTGGGCAAAAAGATTGTGCTTGTACAGGCTGACAACAAGTCGGAAGCTTCGGAAGCAGCCAATGCAGCAACAAAATTGATTACGCAGGATAAAGTTTCAGCTATGCTAGGACCGATTACCAGTTCCAACGCAATTGCGGCGCTGCAAATTTCTCAGGATAATAAAGTTCCTTTAGTTACGCCTACAGGCACTAATACAAAAATTACCGTAGATGACAATGGACAGGTAAGGCCGTACGCCTTCCGCGGCTGCTTTATTGACCCGTTCCAGGGCATCGTAATGGCTAACTTTGCTACCAAGACGCTGCATGCTAAAACGGCAGTCATTTATATCGACAGCAGTTCCGATTATTCCAAGAATCTGGCTGAATCGTTTACAGAAAGCTTTACGAAAAACGGCGGACAGATCATCGGCAAAGAAGCCTTCCTGCAAAAGGATCAGGATTTCAAGGCTACTCTGACTAAAATCAAGAGCCTCAATGCCGATATTATTTTTATTCCGGCCTACTATGAAGAAGTTGGCAAGATTGTAAAGCAGGCCCGCGAATTGGGCATCAATGTACCTTTACTGGGCACCGACGGCTGGGATAACGCCAAAATAACGGAAATCGCCGGCGCCGGACCGTTGAACAATACGTTCTTCAGCAATCACTACTCAGCAGAAGACAAGGATCCCCGGGTAGTTAAATTTGTGGAAGACTATAAAAAAGAATACAATGAAGCACCCAGTGCTTTCTCCGCTCTCGGCTATGACACGGCGCTCATGTTGATTGACGCAATCAAACGGGCCGGCAGCGATGATCCGGAAAAAATCAGAGAAGCCCTGGAAAAGACCAAAGATTTGCAGGTTGTTACCGGCATACTGACCTTGGATGCTAATCATAATCCAATCAAGAGTGCTGTTGTAGTGGAAATGAAAGACGGCAAACAAGTGTTTAAAGAAAAAGTTAATCCCTAATTCATCACAGTAAAAAAGACGGATTCCCGCATTGTTTCCCGGAAAAAAACACAATGTCTACCACACAAGGACTTTTACGTTAAAGTCCTTGTGTGAAGTATTGACAGCCACCAAGCGCAACCATATAATATACACTGTAAATGATACGAAATCGTGTTATATTCATCCTGGAAAGATACGAAACAGATGGACGGCAGTATCATAGGGATGGATACGGATCTATCAGTAATAAACATAGGAGGAGAAATATGGTTGCGAAAAAGATGGTAAAAGCATTGTTCGGACTTGCCATGTCAGCCGTTTTACTGGCGGGCTGTGGCGGGCAGCAAAGCGCAGACGTCATTAAGCTCGGTGCTAATTTGGAAATGACCGGCGGAAATGCTACCTTTGGCGGATCGGCAAGCAATGGTGCCAAACTGGCTATCAAGCAGGTAAATGAAAAGGGCGGCGTGCTGGGCAAGAAACTGGATTTAGTGGTAGCCGATAACAAGAGTGAGGCTGCGGAAGCCGCTAATGCCATGCAAAAACTGATTACCCAGGATAAGGTAGTGGCGGTAATCGCTCCTATCGCGTCCTCCAGCGTGATTGCCGGCGCTCAGGTAAACGCTGACAACCAGGTGTTGGCGATCAGTCCGACGGCATCCAATCCCAAGGTTACGGTTGATCCGGCCACCGGCAAGGTAAGAGACTTCCTGTTCAGAGCAGCGTTTATTGATCCTTTCCAGGGTTCGGTTATGGCTAATTTTGCCACCAAATCGCTGAAGGGCAAAACAGCGGCTCTGTACATCGACAACTCCAGTGACTATGCCAAAGGGCTGGGCCAGTTCTTTAAGGAAACCTTTGAGAAAAACGGCGGCAAGATTGTAGCCGAAGAGGCCTATTTAGCTAAAGACACCGATTTTAAAGCAACGCTCACCAAAATAAAAGCAGCCAATCCGGATGTGCTTTTTGTACCGGGGTATTATCAGGAAGTGGGTATGATTATCAAACAGGCCCGCGAGCTTGGTTTAATGATGCCGGTGCTGGGCGGCGATGGCTGGGATTCGGCTAAACTGCCGGAAATTGCCGGCGCCGATGCGCTGAACAATACCTTTTTTGCCAACCATTATTCTCCTGACGACAACAGTCCGGCGATCAAAGACTTTGTTGAGGCTTATAAGAAAGAGTACGGCCAGGTACCGGACGCTTTTGCCGCCTTGTCCTATGATGCTACGATGATGGTCATCGAAGCGATCAAGCGGGCTAATTCAACCGATCCGGTTGCAATTAAGGACGCACTGGCTAAGACTAAGGATTATCAGGCTGTATCCGGTTTGATTACCTTGAATGAAACTCATGATGCCGTGAAGAGTGCCGTTATCATTGAAATGAAGGACGGCAAGCAAACTTTTAAGGAGAAAATTAATCCTTAAAGACTGTCCACCGCCGAGATTCGATATATGGCTGCATAATTGAGTAACTTAGCATAGGGTTGACGCGAAACAGTCGGTTGTGTGGGGCCTGAAAAAGCAGTCTAACAACAGCATAGATAGCTCTGCTGCAATCACTTCGGCAGAGCTTCATGGTGGGGCGCCGCAGAAGGGCCAGTACAGACTTCGGGTTACGTGTGTCCAAAAGGGGATAAGGCATCTTAGTCTTATCCCCTTCCTGTTGCAATTGTTTGGAAAGGATTTCCGGCAGGGATTGTTGTAATGAAAAAGAAAGAGTTATGGAGGGAAAATCAACATGGAGGCATCATCCTTTTTTCAACAGTTTATCCAACAGTTGATTAATGGTGTATCCCTGGGCAGCATTTATTCTTTGATTGCCCTTGGCTATACCATGGTTTATGGCATTATCAAACTTATCAATTTTGCTCATGGCGATATTTATATGCTGGGAGCTTATCTGGGCTTTTTTGCCACCACGACATTGAAAATGCCCTTCTTGCCGGCATTGGTAGTAGCCATGGTGGGAGCCGCTCTGGCAGGTATGATCATTGAACGGCTGGCATACCGGCCGCTGCGGTCGGCGCCGAAGATTGCCGTATTGATTACAGCCATCGGCGTGTCGCTGCTTTTAGAGTATGGCGGGATGCTGATTGTAACGCCGCAGCCGCGGACTTTCCCGAAGGTGTTTGCCGCGGAGCTTTATAATATTGGCGGCATTGTTATCAACAGCCAGCAGATTGTCATTCTGGTCGTTGCCTTGCTGCTCATGGTGCTGTTGACTTATGTCGTGCAGAAGACAAAAATCGGCAAAGCCATGCGGGCTGTTTCGTTTGATACCGATGCCGCCCGTTTAATGGGCATCAATGTGGACCGGGTTATTTCCTTTACCTTTGGTATCGGTTCCGGTCTGGCTGCTGCTGCCGGTGTGCTGGTCGGCGTTTACTACAATTCGATCGATCCGCTGATGGGCATTATGCCCGGTCTGAAGGCCTTTGTGGCGGCGGTATTGGGTGGGATCGGCGTGATTCCGGGGGCCATGCTCGGCGGTATTATCATGGGTGTGGTGGAAGCCTTGGTCAGCGGCTTCATTTCTTCTACTTTCCGCGATGCCGCAGCCTTTGGCATATTAATCCTCATTTTGCTGTTCAGGCCGGCCGGCTTGCTTGGCAAAAATGTACGTGAGAAAGTGTAGGTGACCAAGATGAGAGAGGCTACGAAAAAAGATATACTGTCTTTGGGCGCCTGCCTGGTTGTATACGGTATTCTACAAACGCTCATTACGACGAATGTTATTGGTCCTTTCTGGCAGCTGAATCTGGTGCTGATCTGTATTAACATTATCTTGGTAAGCAGCTTGAATTTAATTAACGGTTTTGCCGGACAGTTTTCCATCGGCCATGCCGGCTTTATGGCGGTCGGTGCCTATCTGGGAGCGGTCCTGACGGTGAAGCTGCATCTCCCCTTCCTTGTGGCTATTTTGGGCGGTGCTTTGGCGGCCGGTATGCTTGGCTTTTTGATTGGTTTGCCGACGCTGCGGCTAAACGGTGACTATCTGGCCATTGCCACCTTGGGGTTGGGCGAGATTATCCGTATTACCATCCTGAATATTCCCTATGTGGGCGGTGCGTCCGGTTTCATGGGCATCCCCCGTTATACCACTTTCACATGGGTCTTCTTTTTGACAGTGTTTACTATCTTTTTTATCAAGAACCTAATTAATTCTTCTCATGGACGGGCGATTATTTCCATCAGAGAAAATGAAATCGCCGCCGAGGCCATGGGTGTTGATACAACCCGCTATAAAGTACTGGCCTTTACCGTCGGCGCGGCTTTCGCCGGCGTAGCCGGGACGCTGTTCTCCCACTACTTTTACATTGCCCATCCGGCGTCCTTTACCTTCATGAAGTCCTTCGATATTCTGACCATGGTGGTGTTGGGCGGTTTGGGCAGTATCACCGGCTCGATTACTTCTGCTGTCCTCTTAACCTTTGTGTCGGCTGCCTTGGCCAGCTATCCCGAATGGCGCATGGTGATTTACTCCCTAGTACTGATTGTACTGATGATCTACCGTCCGCAAGGATTATTCGGCAATAAAGAACTTAGCCTGCAGGTATTCAAAAACTGGGGCCGGTTATTTGGAGGTGACAAACATGACGCTGTTAAAGGCAAGTAATTTATCCAAGGTATTCGGCGGCTTGCGTGCCGTATCGAATTTTGATGTAGAAATCAATGACGGCGAATTGATTGGCTTAATCGGACCGAACGGCGCGGGTAAGACCACGGCGTTTAACCTCTTAACCGGTGTGTACGAACCGACCGATGGCGAAATTACCTTTGACGGGAAAAGTGTAGTCGGCTTGAAACCATATCAGATCACGCAGCGCGGGATTGCCCGGACTTTCCAGAATATCCGTCTTTTTTCCAATCTGTCGGTGCTGGACAATGTAAAAATCGCCTATCATTTTCATGTCAAGTATGGCTTGGCCGAATCGGTGCTCCGGGTTGGCCGCTATCACAATGAAGAAAAGGAAATTGAGGAAAAGGCCACTCGCTTTCTTGAAATCTTTAAGCTGGCCGATAAGAAGGATGAAATCGCCAAGAATCTTCCCTATGGCGAACAGCGACGGCTGGAGATTGCCCGTGCGCTGGCCGCTCAGCCCAAGCTGCTGCTGCTGGACGAGCCGGCAGCGGGGATGAATCCGCAGGAAACGCATCAATTGATGGAGATGATCCGTTGGATTCGCAAAGAGTTCAATTTGACCATCTTGCTGATTGAGCATGATATGAGTCTGGTCATGAATGTCTGTGAACGGATTTATGTACTGGATTACGGCAGCATTATTGCGCACGGCGTGCCGCAGGAGATCAAGAACAATCCGAAGGTTATTGAAGCTTATCTTGGGGAGGAAGTGCACTAATGCTGACAGTTGATAATATTAATGTATATTATGGTGCCATTCACGCCCTCAAGGGAATCAGCGTGGAAGTAACGGAAGGCGAGATTGTCACCCTGATCGGTGCCAATGGCGCCGGAAAAAGTACCATCTTGCGTACCATTTCCGGTTTGCTCAAGCCCAAAAGCGGCAAAATAGTTTTTGAAGGCAAGGAAATCGGTGGTATGGCAGCGCAAAACATCGTTTCGTTGGGCATTTCCCAGGTGCCGGAAGGCCGCCGGGTATTTGCCAATATGAGTGTTATGGAAAACCTGGAGCTGGGTGCCTATATCCGCAGCGATAAGAAGGAAATCCAGCAGGATTTGAATAAAATTTTTGAACGTTTCCCCCGTTTGGCTGAACGCCGTTCGCAGTTGGCCGGTACGCTAAGCGGCGGTGAACAGCAGATGCTGGCCATGGGGCGCGCCCTGATGAGCCGGCCGCGTCTTTTACTCTTGGATGAGCCTTCCATGGGGCTGGCGCCGCTTCTGGTAAAAGAGATATTTTCTATTGTCCAGGAGATCAACTCTACAGGAACTACGGTGCTCCTTGTCGAACAGAATGCACATATGGCATTATCCATTGCCCACAAAGCATATGTATTGGAAACGGGCCGTATTACTTTATCGGGATCAGCCAAGGAATTGGCAGCCAGCGAGGATGTCAAAAGGGCTTATCTCGGTGGATGATTAGCGTCTCCTCTTGCGTCTTAGCCTGCTTGGAAGCCGGCAGTAAACAGGAGCCGCTGCCTGCCTGATGTGTATGACAGCAGTACCTGAGCAATGTATGATGTTTGGGAGTAAAAACCTGTGTATGGGAGATGAGCTGTATGTTTGTATCAAATCATATGACCCCGAATCCTGTAACAATCACTTCGGGCACGAATATCGCCGATGCCGCGCATGTTATGCGGAAAAACAAGTTCCGTCGCTTGCCGGTGGTGGATGACGGAAAACTGGTAGGGATTATCACCGACCGTGATTTACGGGAAGTTTCCCCGTCTGCCGCTACTTCCTTATCAATTTATGAGATCAACTATCTGCTGGCAAAAATGAAAGTAAAAGATGTCATGAAAAAAGAGTTGGTTACCGTGCGGGCTGACGCTACCGTGGAAGAGGCCGCTCTCCTAATGTACAACAACAAGATCGGCGGCATTATTGTGGTGGATGAGGCCGGTGCCCCGGTCGGAATTATTACGGAAACAGACATCTTTAAATGCTTTGTTGATGTCATGGGTCTGCCGCAGGGCAAGACCAGAATCACACTGGATATGGCCGACAAGGTAGGCGCCGTCCATGAGATTACGGCTGTATTTGCCGACTTGGGAATTAATATCGGCAGTATGATTAGCCATAGTCTAGTGGAAGGCAAGGCTGAAATGGTCATTCGGGCGGACATTCCGGATATTGCCGTACTCTCGGCACGGCTGCAGGAAAAGGGTTATCCTGTCCGGCATGTAGTCCAGATTGGCTGAGTTTTTAACTGAGTCCGGCAAGTCTTTACACCTTTTTAGGGGTATGCTAATATTATAGAACAGGATCAAGTGGCCGGTTACCGGCGACTGGGCAGACATGACGCAGCAGGATATATTGCCTGCGGGATCTAATGATTCCGCAGGCTTTTTTAATAAGCGACGGAATAGTAAGTCTATGCCATATTATTTTGCAGGGAGGTTTATGCGTTGCAGGAGAGTCATCCGGAGGGAAATCTAAAAAGCAGGACGGCGTTGTTATCCATTCTGTCCAACTCGCTGCTGGTGGTTTTGAAACTGGCGGTAGGTTTGATTACCGGTACGGTGAGCATTGTTTCCGAGGCAGCCCATTCTGCGGTTGATTTAATCGCGTCCCTGGTTGCCTATGTGGCGGTCCGAAAATCCGATCAGCCGCCGGATAAAAATCATGCCTATGGCCACGGCAAGTTCGAGAACCTGTCCGGCGCCGTGGAAGCGTTGCTAATCATCGGCGCCGCCTTGTGGATTGTTTATGAGGCGGTCGATAAATTTTACTCCCACAACAAACCGGAGCATTTGGAATACGGCATTTTGCTTATGGTTATTTCTATCGCGCTTAACTACTGGGTTTCCGGCCGGCTGCTGACCGTGGCCCGCCAGACCGAATCCCAGGCGCTGGAGGCCGACGCCTTGCATCTGCGGGCCGATATCTGGACCTCGGTCGGTGTGCTGATCGGTCTGGTTTTGATCAAAGCGACGGGACTGAGCTGGCTTGACCCGCTAATTGCTCTTTCGGTGGCCGGCATTGTTTTTAAAGCCGGTTACGATATGACCAAAAAAAGTGTCCATGAGCTTACTGATATTGCGTTGCCAGCGGAAGAGGAGGCGATTATCAGCGAAATTGTTAATCGTCATGAGGAGGTTATCTCCTTTCACCGGCTCCGGACGCGGCGGTCAGGCAGCTACCGGCTGATTGACATGCACCTGATTTTATACAAGGAGATGCACCTGGATAAGGCCCATGCCGTATGCGACCAATTGGAACGGGAAATCGAGGAACGGCTTGGACTCTGTGATGTGGTCATTCATATTGAACCTTGCGATTATCATGACGGCTTTGGCAGTTGTCCTTTGCCGCCGGCAGACGAAGAAAAAGGGCATTGACGGTGGCGTCAATGCCCTTTTGGTTGATAAGATTACAGCGAGTCCGGAGTGTTTGGACTCTCGTCCTGTTTGTCCCGGCTGCGGCGCCCGCGCCAGGACGGAATATCGCCGGGTTTAAAGCCGGAGGGGGTGCCGCGGCATTTATCCAGAGCCCGCCGCAGCACTTCAAGCTGCAGAATTTGATCACCCGTACGGTAAGGAGTATCAGTGACGTCCGTCCGGTTGGTTAGCAGCCGGAACAGATCAATGGGAGCGCAGGTAATGCCGAGGAAGTCGCTGCTGTAGCTTATTTTGCAGCAGAGCAGTTCCAACAGAATGTCAATCAGTGTTCCGGTATGGTCGAACCGCTCTACCGAGCGAATGAAAATGTCTTCCGGTACACCGGGGATACGGTGAATTTCTTCGGCGGAGCCCACAAGCAGCCGGTAGGAGCTGACCAGCGAAGAAAAATTCGGAATGATGGCATTCACATCGGCAAGAATAGTATTAACAATGGGTTGCGGTATTGTCGCCATAGCGATCGCCCCTTCGCACGGATTTGTCATACATTATATGAGGCGCCGGGGAAACGTGTTACTGCCGGCTGGAAAAGAGGAATTTTTCCTGGAAAGTCTAATTATTATACAATTGATGCTGTAAGGAGGTCGCTCTGTGACAGAGTTTTTTGTAAATCCTGATTTTTTGCTGGAGACGGCGCATAAACTGCTGCGGATTCTGGCCATTTTAGTGGGGGCGGCAGTGGTTTTGAAAATATCCCGTTCACTGATCGCGCGGTTTTTTATTCCACCCCAAGGTGTAAAAACCTTCTACTTGGAAGAGAAACGGGCCCGGACCTTATATGCCCTGACTGCCAACATTCTCCGCTATATCATATATTTCATCGCGGCCATTATGCTGCTGCAGGAATGCAGCATTGACACTACCTCGCTGATTGCCGGCGCCGGTGTGATCGGTTTGGCCCTTGGCGTAGGCGCCCAGAGCCTGATTAAGGATTTTATCAGCGGCTTCTTTATTATTCTGGAGGACCAGTATTCGGTTGGCGATTATATTGTCAGTGATAATATGGCCGGGACGGTGGAGGAGATCGGTTTCCGGTCCACCAAGCTGCGGGATGCCAATGGCGTGCTGCATTTTATCCCTAACGGCGCTATTACCCGGATCAGTAATTATACCCGGGGTCATATGCAGGCGGTAGTGAATATTCCTGTCGCTTACGAGGCCGACCTGAATCAGGTCGTGGCTTTGCTGGAGGAGGCTTGTGCCGCCGTTGGCGCTGCCATGCCGGAAGTGGTGAGTGGCCCCAAGGTGGTAGGTATCGTAGAATTTCGCAGCACTGATATGCTGCTGCGACTGGTGGCCGAGACGGTGCCGCTTAAGCAGGGGGCGGTGGAAACCGCTATCCGTCATAAAGTGGCCACTTTGTTTCAGTCGGCGGGCGTTGTCATGCCGCCGGCGCTGTTAATAAAAAGCTAGGGGGAAATTAAGATGGAGCGGATACAGTATAAGATCGGCGACATTGTTAAAATGAAAAAACAGCATCCCTGCGGTTCGGACCGCTGGGAAATTACCCGGACCGGCATTGACTTCGGCATCAAATGCCTGGGCTGCGGCCGCTGGGTAATGGTTCCCCGGCCGAAATTTGAGAAAGCCGTCAAAACCATTGTGGGACGGACCGACGACCCGGCGGAGCATTAGTGCCTCGTCCGGCCGAAAGCTGTAGCAGATCACCGGCCTTTTTCCGTCAGCCTTCGTTGTCGTCGGCTTACATATATTCGATATGCGCGCCTCCTCCGTCTTGCCTGACGGCAAAAATCCCCGAGGCCACACTACCGCTTCCCGCTGGGGGAGGCACTGGGAACTATTGAAATTCTGGCAGTGATACTCTAAAATAGACAAAGATATAAAGAACCGCTAGTGTCTTCACACTGTGCGTCCTGACGGATCTTTTCCGCCTGCCTGCGTCAGTAAAACCTTGAAATAGCCGAAATATTCCTGCGGTTTTACCTCCTTGCCAGGCAAAAAAATCTCTCGCCAGGCTCATAGGTTCATGACATCAGCGGTTCCTAAGACAACGAAATTTAAAGTAAGGTGGAAGATACATGAGTACAAATTTAGAAGTAGGCATCGTCGGTTTGCCCAATGTCGGCAAGAGCACCCTGTTTAATGCCATTACCAAGGCGGGCGCTGAAGCGGCCAATTATCCGTTTTGCACCATTGAACCTAATGTCGGGGTGGTGGATGTCCCCGATGAACGCTTGCAGAAGCTGGTCGATATGTATAAATCGAAACGGGTTATTCCGGCGGCTGTCCGCTTTGTCGATATTGCCGGCCTGGTCAAGGGGGCGGCGCAGGGAGAAGGCTTAGGCAATAAGTTTTTGGCCCACATTCGTCAGGTTGATGCTATTGCCCAGGTGGTGCGCTGCTTTGCCGATGAGAATATTACCCATGTCGAAGGCGCTCTGGACCCGCTGCGGGATATTGAGATTATCAATACCGAGTTGTGTCTGGCTGACCTGGAAACGGTAGAAAAAAGAATGGAGCGCACCCAAAAGCTGGTGAAGAGTGGCGATAAAAAGGCCCAGGCTGAGCTGGCTATCCTCAAGCGGATTCAGGACGCTTTGGGCAATGCCGAACCGGCTCGCCGGGTGGAATTGGAAGCCGATGAAGCGGCGATGATCGCCGACCTCAATCTTCTGACGCTTAAACCGGTCCTTTTTGTCGCCAATGTCAGCGAAGAAGAAGTGACCTGCCCGGAGGACAACCGGTATGTGCAGGCTGTGCTCCAATATGCGCAGCAGGAAAGAGCCGGCGTCGTCGCCGTTTCGGCCAAGGTGGAAGCGGAAATCGCCGAGTTGCCGGAAGCAGACGCCAAGGAATTTCTGGCCGAGCTGGGTCTGAACGAATCGGGCCTGGACAAGCTGATCCGGGCGTCGCATAAGCTTTTGGGCTTGATGACCTTTTTGACGGCCGGCGAACAGGAAGTCAGGGCCTGGACCATTTGCCGGGGTACTAAAGCGCCGCAGGCTGGCGGCAAAATTCATAGTGACATCGAACGCGGCTTTATCCGGGCGGAAATCGTATCCTTTACCGATTTGATGGCGGCCGGCAGTCAGGCTGCTGCCAGAGAAAAGGGGCTGGTCCGGCTGGAGGGCAAGGACTATGTGATGCAGGACGGCGATGTGACCTATTTCCGCTTTAATGTTTAGGGAACCATTGATTTATTCACACCGCATAGCCTAGCGGATCTTTTTCCGTCTGGCTTTGTCAGCAAAACCTTAAAACAGGAACCGTATTCCTGCGGCCTTACTTCCTTGCCAGCCGAAAAATCTCTCGCCAGGCTGGCCGGCCATTAAATCAGCGGTTCCCTTCTTGTGTAAATTTCTTGCAATTGGATATTTTTAATGCTATAATAATTTAGTCTAGGACATTGTCCTGGTTTGTTGGTTTGCAAATTTTATTTGTTAACCTCCCTGCTCCCCGTGCGGGAGCCACTAGTCCACAGGAGGAGGTGATTTCGTGAGAAAGTACGAAGTCATATTCATTGTTAAGCCGTTGGAAGAAGAGGCGACAAACGCGGTGCTTGCCAAGTTTGAAAACCTTGTGACTGCAAATGGCGGAAACATTGAGAAGATTGATCGTTGGGGTAAAAAACGCTTGGCCTATGAAGTGAAAGACTTCACCGAGGGTTATTACTGCATCTTCTACTTCACTGGTGAACCGGCTGTTGTTGCCGAGCTTGACCGTGTGATGAAGATTACCGATGAGATCTTGAAACATATGGTTATTAAAGAAGACGAATAAACAGCAGTGCGTAAAAACGCTAAATATTACAGAGGCTGCTCATAAGCAGCAGTCTTTCGGAGGGAATAAACCATGAATAAGGTTATCTTAGTCGGTCGCTTGGCTCGTGATCCTGAGGTGCGCTACACGCAGAACGGTAAAGCGGTGGCTTCCTTTTCTATCGCGGTAAACCGCTTCGGCGGCGGACAAGGTCAAGAACAGACTGACTTTATTCCCATCGTTGCATGGGAAAAACTGGCCGAAATTTGTGGCAATAATCTTACCAAAGGGCGCCGTGTGCTGGTAGAGGGACGACTCCAAATCCGCTCCTATGACGGGAACGACGGACAGAAGCGGCGGGTAGCCGAAGTCATTGCCCAGAACATTGAGTTTCTGGACAGCCGTCAGGCCGGCGGCAATAGCGGTGGCGGCGGCAGCACCAATTCCTTCAATGACGCCAGCTCTTTTGGTAGTGATGTCTTCCCTGAAGAGGAAATACCATTTTAAAGGGAGGTTCATACGGTGAAACGTGAAAGAGGCAGAAAACCTAAGAAAAAAGTTTGCAGCTTCTGCGTAGATAAAGTGGAAGCCATTGACTATAAAGACGTTCCGAAGTTACGCCGTTATACGACTGAACGCGGTAAAATCCTGCCGCGCCGTATTTCGGGCAACTGCGCCAAACATCAGCGTCAATTGACTGTATCCATTAAACGGGCAAGAAACATTGCTTTGTTGCCGTTTACAGCAGAATAAAAAACGAGAGAACCCACGGGTTCTCTTTTTTTCTTTTTTAGGCAGCAGGCACGCTGATTCTTTTCGCCTGATCCATGTCTTATTTTGTAGTGCCATAAATAAAATATAAGTAGAGCTTGTTTGTAAAGTAACGGAATAAGCTTGGACACGTGATTTCATGCCAGGCACGGTAACATTATGCAGAAATAGCGGCCCCTATTTCAAAAGATGTTAAGTAAATATGGTACAACAATCACCGTCAAGCAGCGTTCCGGATATTTTACAAACAAGCCCTAATAAGCTTTGGGAGGTTCTCTATGAACAGATTGCGCCAAAATCTGCTGGCATCCCTGACGGACAGCGAGTTTCCGGTGAGAAAAATTGTCTTGTGCTATCAGAGAAACAGGGCGCTGGCGGAAGCTATCGCCGGCCTATTGCCCTATTCCTGCCTGCTCGTTCACAGCCCTAGCCAGCTGTTAACCGGACCGGAACTGGCCGAGGTCAGCCATGCGCTGGAACTCTATCAGCCGGCCGGACCGGGCTATGAGGGCTGTTTGGCGCAGCGTGCCGCGCTGCGGACTCAGGGCTGCCGGATTTTGACCCTTTATGATTGGGAGGAAAACTATCTGGCCGATGCCTTTTGGGGTGATGTCGAATATCCGGCGTTAGCGTCGTTGCTGGCGCAGACCAAGGCGGAACTAGAGCGGGTGGAGGAGTTTTCGATTACCTCCGAGCTGGGTACCGATATCCGCTTTTCGGTCAAGGGGCGGCGCTGGCTGGCCGAGGACGGTATGTGCCGCAGTCAGGCCCTAACCCAGCTGCCGGATGGAGAGATCTACACCTGCCCGGTGGAGGAAACCCTTACTGGTGTGCTGGTAGTCGACGGGACGGTAAGCCGTTCCTGGTTGCCTGACGAGCCGCAGCACCTTGAGTTTGTACAAGGCAGGCTGGTGAATTGCTCACCCGCTATGGCGGCTTACCTTGCCCCCAAGGCACCGGATATTTATCAGATCGGCGAATTTGCGCTGGGTTTTAATACCGCCTGCCGACAGGTGGTTCGTAATATTTCAGTCGATGAAAAAGCGGCAGGAACGGTGCATTTCGCCTTGGGCGACAGCTACGGGCTGGGCCGAAGTAAATCCAGGTATCATGTGGATATGGTCATTCGGCGGCCCAAAATCCGGACCTGGCCGGCGATACAACTGCCTTATTTTATGGCTGACTGATCGGTTAGGTGCCTTAACCGGCTTTTATCGGCTATTTTTCGCACCGGCGGCAGGAAACCGGGCCAGGCTTTCCGAATATATTTACGATCTGTCTGTTTGGCACATCATAAGGAGGGAAACGCCTTGTTTTCTCATGAAACGGAAATTCTGCGCAAAATGCGGTTTATAGAGTGGTTAAAAGCGGAGCTCATTGCCAATGTGGGCTATTTATACCAGGCGATGGCCAAGAACAGTGAACAGGCGATCAAGGAGGGGTTGGCATCCCTGATTATATTGTGCTATATCCTGGCCAGGCGGCTGGGTATTTCCTTTGGGGAACTGGATGAGATTATTATGGGAAAAATTGGGGATAATATACGGCAGGAACATGAGGCGGAGCGCTTATTCGGTGATTTTACCGCCTGTCAACGTTATCTGCAGCAGAGGAGATGAGCGGATGCAGCAGACACGGATTCGGCCGATGACGGAAAGCGGCATTTTATCAGCCGTAGCGATTGTGATGATTATTATGAGTGTTTACCTGCCAGTTTTTGGGGTAGTGGCCGGAATTATCTGGCCTGTACCGCTTACACTGCTGGGAGTGCGCCATGGTTATAACTGGAGCTTGCTGGCGGTGGTGATAACCGGTCTGGTGACGGCTATGGTGCTGCAGCCGCTGACGGCGCTGCAGGCGGTGTTGGCTTTTGGCGGCATGGGCGTCGTGCTGGGGCACGCGATCAGGCAAAAGTATCACCCGTTGAAAACATTGCTGGTGACAACCGCTGCCTCGCTGACCGGCGTACTGGCCTTGGGTTTTCTGGTTATGGGTATCAACCCGTTGGCTGATCAACTGGACATGATGACTGAAGCCTTCGGTGAGGTGCAGACGATATACCGCACCACCGGACTGTTCAATGAAGAACAGCTAACCAGTATGGCGGCCATGTCGGCGGCTACGTTGGAGCTTTTAAAGCTGCTGCTGCCGGGTTTGCTGGTGCTTACGTCAGTGGTATATGCCTGGGTCAATCTGCTGGCGGCCCGAGTCCTGCTGCGGCGGCTGGGGACGGAGGTCCCGACTTTTCCTCCGTTTACCGAATGGCATTTGCCGCGCAGCATATTATATGCCGGTGCTGTTGTGGCAGTTATGTTTTACTGGGGTCACTACCGGGGCGTACAGCCACTGGATACGATCAGTGCCAATCTGGGAATATTGCTCCTGGTGCTCTTCTTTTTGCAGGGACTGTCTTTATTTTACTACCTTGCCGATAAATACAATTTGTCAAGGTTGGTAAAGGGTATTATACTGTTCTTAACCTTCACTAACGGCTTCTGTATGGAGCTGACCTTTTTTGCCGGACTGTGGGACGTGGTTTTTGATTACCGGCGGCTGCGGTCTCGCAGTTTGAAGTAGCGTAGCTTAGGTGTGTTTGCAAACTAACGGAATAGTTTACAAACGTGTTCGAAGGCTGACGCTGTGATATGGAGGCGAAATTATGCCACAAGGTCCTTCTTTTTGGTTCGATACACGGGTTTATCTGGCTGTGTCGGCTGCGTTACTTATGATTATCGTTTTTTATAACCGCTATTTTGCCATATTGGGAGTTATCCTGTTATTTGTGCTGTACATGTATGGCAAAGAGCGCTATGCTCAGCAGCAGCGGGCGTTAAACGTGTATTTGAACTCCATGTCCCAGACCATTGACCAGGCGACCTGCTATGCTCTGCAAAATCTGCCCGTAGCTATCGCTATCGTGGACGCCGAAGGACGTCTGCACTGGTTTAATTCTGTCCTGACCGACTGGGGTAAAGGGGAAGTTGAACAGGGCCAGGAACTCACTGACCTGTGGCCGGAACTGACTGTTACGAAAATCTGGGGCAAATCGGGTCATTTT
Organism: Propionispora hippei DSM 15287; assembly: GCF_900141835.1. Taxonomy (NCBI): domain Bacteria; kingdom Bacillati; phylum Bacillota; class Negativicutes; order Selenomonadales; family Sporomusaceae; genus Propionispora; species Propionispora hippei. The sequence goes on from NZ_FQZD01000028.1 coordinate 25,244, forward strand.
ATAAAATCGGTCGGTGACAGGCATTTTCAGGTCATTCATAAAATGCTCAAAGAAGATAATGCTGAACAGGAGTTTATGATTCTTTATATTTCGGATATTTCCGCCAGCGAGCGGGAACGGGCCCAGTGCAGCATGTCCTTGCCCGTGCTGGCTCATATTCAGATTGATAATTATGATGATGTCCTGTTTGGGTTGAATGAGAAACAACGCAGCGTCATTTTGGCGGAAGTTAATAACTTACTGGTCGAATGGGTGACCGAGCTGGACGGCTTTTTGAAAAAATACGCCGAAGACATGTACTTTGCTATTTTTGACCGCCAAGCGCTGACGAGAGCTATGCAGGATAAATTCGATATTCTTGACCGTGTCCGGGCGGTTCAGGCCGGCAACCGGATTCCGGTAACCCTAAGCATCGGCGTGGCGGCCGACGAAGCCACTGTAGGCGAACTGGGCCAGCGGGCGCAGAGCGGTCTGGACTTGGCGCTAGGGCGCGGCGGTGATCAGGTTACCGTCCATATTGACGGTAAGGTTCAATTTTACGGCGGTAAAACCAAGGCGGCCGAGAAAAACACGCGGGTTAAAGCCCGGGTGGTGGCGCAGGCTATCAAGGAAATCCTGGGTGATGCCCAGCGGGTGCTGATTATGGGGCATGCGACCGAGGACTTTGACAGTCTGGGGGCGGCGATTGGCGTTGCCAGAATGGCCCGCTATCTGGAACGGGAAACGCACATTGTGGTCAGCCAGCCCGGCGTGGCGGTCAATAAGCTGCAGCTGCTGCTGGAAGAATACGACGAGTACCAGGATTTCTTCATTACACCGGAAGAAGCGGTGGGGCAAGGAACAGAGGATACGCTGCTGGTAGTGGTCGATACCCACCGGCCGGAGCTGACGGCTGCGCCGGCACTGCTGGAGCGGATTGAGCGGATTATTCTGATTGACCATCACCGGCGTTCCGAGTCGTTTATTGCCAATCCTTTTTTGGTGTACCTCGAACCGTCGGCGTCGTCCACCTCGGAATTGATTACCGAGCTGCTTATGTATTTTGATAACAAGCTGGACCTGACCCGGATCGAGGCGACGGCTTTGTATGCCGGAATTGTGGTGGATACTAAAAACTTCGCCGTGCAGACCGGGGTAAGAACCTTTGAGGCTGCCTCATTCCTGCGGCGGGCCGGTGCTGATCCGCGCCTGGTGAAGCATCTGTTCCGCGTCGATTTCGATATTGTCAAGGCGCGGGCTGAGATTATCCGCAATATTGAAATGCTGCCGGGCGGCGTGGTTATTGCCACCTGCCCCTATCATATAAAAAATGCTCAAATGGTATCGGCCCAGGCCGCCGATGCCATGCTGCGCATCGAAGGAGCCCGGATGAGCTTCGTGCTGTTCCCGCTGGAGGACGGTGTGGGCATCAGCGCCCGTTCCAGTGATGACGTCAATGTCCAGGTTATCATGGAGGAATTTGGCGGCGGTGGCCATCAAACCATGGCTGGGGCACAGCTTAAACGGGCGGACATCGATGACGTGAAGCAGCGGGTCATTGAACTCAGCGCTAACTATATAAGGGAGAGTGACGAGAATGAAAGTAATCCTACAACAAGAAGTTAAGAAGCTCGGCAAAAAAGGGGAAATTCTTGAAGTATCGGAAGGGTATGCCCGCAACTATTTACTGCCGCAGAAACTGGCTATTATAGCTAACAATAGCACCATTAACGAAACCAAGCAGAAAAAGGCCTCGGAAGAACGCAAGCACCAGCAGCAGGTGGATGAGGCAACGGTGTTGGCGGCGCAAATTTCCAAGGTGGAAGTATCGATTGCCGTAAAAACCGGTGAAGGCGGTAAGCTGTTCGGCTCAGTTACCGGTAAGGATGTGGCCGAAGCGTTAGTTGCCCAGCATGGCATTGAGGTTGACAAACGCAAAATCGAGCTGAAGGAAACCATCAAATCTTTGGGCACTTATCCGGCGATTATCCGGATTCATCCGGAGATCACAGCCAAAATCCAGGTCCATATCCGGGCACAATAGCGCGCGAACGGACAATAGATAAAATAGTAGTGGTTCGTTCGGAACATAGAAAGGAAATAACAGCATGAAAGACTTTTTTAATAAGTTTCTGCGAACCGAGTCAATGGAACAAAAAACATCGTCAGACGAACAATTAAAACGCCAGGTGGCTTCCCTGTACGGCCTTTTTTCCGGCATTATGGGGGCCGAGAAGGTGGTGCTGCGGGCCGGCAAGCTGGACGCGCTGGAATTGATGCGTTCCGAGAGCCTGCCGGAACGGGTGCTGGCCTTGCAAAAAGTCGTATTTGAGGATCCGACGGTGGATAAACTGCCGCTGCCGGAGGAGATTCCGGATATTCTGGAAGAAATTGAGGATGAACTGGCCGATCTGATGGCCCGTCGCACAGTGGAAGAAAAGCTGGAGAAAAAAATTGCGGAAAAGATGGAAGAACGCCATCAGGAATATGTGAAAGAAATCAAGATGCAAGTGCTGAAGGAAGAACAAAACAGCGTGGAAAATCCGCAGACCCTGAAAAAATACGCCATGCTGGAGGTGCTGGAGCAAAAAGGACTGACCAAATCAGCCATGGAATTGCTGCGTCCGGCGGCATTGGGAGAAATCGTGGGTCAGGAACGGGCGATTGAAGCCCTGCGGGCCAAGTTGGCTTCGCCTTATCCGCAGCATCTGATCCTGTACGGACCACCCGGCGTCGGCAAGACTACGGCGGCCCGGCTGGTGTTGGAAGAAGCCAAGAAGATGAAAATTACGCCCTTTGCACCGGATGCGCCGTTTATTGAAGTTGACGGCACCAGCCTGCGCTGGGATTCCCGCGATATGACCAATCCGCTGCTAGGATCGGTCCACGATCCTATTTATCAGGGGGCGCGGCGAGATCTGGCCGAGACCGGTATCCCCGAACCCAAACCGGGGTTGGTAACCGATGCGCACGCCGGGATTTTGTTTATTGATGAAATCGGCGAAATGGACCCTTTATTGCAGAATAAGCTGCTCAAGGTACTGGAGGATAAGAGGGTGTCGTTTGAGTCGGCCTACTATGATCCGACCGATAGCAATATCCCTAAATATATTAAAAAACTGTTTGAGGAAGGGGCACCGGCTGATTTTATTCTTATCGGGGCTACCACCCGTGATACGGAGGATATCAATCCGGCTATTCGCTCCCGCTGTGCCGAAATTTACTTTGAACCACTGACGCCGAAGCACATTGAAGAGATTATCTATAACGCGGCGCAAAAGCTGGGCGTCGATATGGATGCCGACGTGCCGCGTCTGATCAGTGAATATACTATTGAAGGCCGGAAAGCCATCAATATTCTGTCCGATGCTTACGGGCTGGCCTTGTATCGCGCCGACAGCGATCCAACCTCGCTGAGTATTGCCAAGGAGGATGTCTACCGGGTAGCCCAGGTGAGCCGCCTGACGCCTTATGTAACCCACAAGGCCGCGGCAGTCGCTGAGGTGGGTAAGGTATTCGGTCTCGGCGTAGCCGGCTATCTAGGCTCGGTGCTGGAGATCGAGGCGGTGGCCTTCCCGCTGACGGAAGCCGGCAAAGGCAGTATTCGGTTTAACGACACAGCCGGCAGCATGGCTAAGGATTCGGTCTTTAACGCTGCTGCGGTGGTCCGTAAGATTACCGGCGAAGACTTGAACAATTACGACATTCACATCAATATTATCGGCGGCGGCCGGATTGACGGTCCGTCGGCCGGCACAGCCATTACGGCGGCCATCATTTCCGCCATTACTGGACAGGCCATCCGGCAGAATGTAGCCATTACCGGCGAAATTTCTATTCAGGGTAAGGTCAAGGCGGTCGGCGGCGTCTTTGAAAAAGCCTACGGTGCCAAGCAAGCCGGCATTACTACGATGATTATTCCGAAGGAAAACGAGCAGGATATTCCGCAGTCCCATCTAGGACTGGAAATTTGTCCGGTGGATACAGTGGAAGAAGCCTTGCAGATTTTATTTGCTGAGATCGAACAAATCAGCGCCTGACAGGTTGGTATAGGGATGGTCTGCCGTCCCTATACTCTTGTTTTAGTCTGCGATCACCGTAAGGTACGAGTGGGTGAGGGGGAATTTGCTTGATAGATAGAGTACCACCGCAAAATGTGGAAGCCGAGCAGTCGGTGCTGGGCGCCATGTTGATCGAACGGGAGGCCATCTCCAAAGTGGCCGAGTTTTTGCGCAAAGAAGATTTTTACCGCGAGGCGCACCGGTTGATTTTCAATGCCATGCTGCAGCTCTTTAATAAAAACGACGCCGTAGATTTGATTACCGTAACCGAATATTTACGCAAGGAAGAAAAACTGGAGGGAGCCGGTGGTATCTCCTACATCACTTCGCTGGCCAATGCCGTACCGACAGCGGCCAATGTGCTGTATCACGCCCGGATTATTGAGGAAAAAGCGCTGCTGCGGCAGCTGATAAATTCGGCCACTGAAATTGCCGGCATGGGCTATGAGGCAACCGAGGAAGTGGCGACGATCTTGGACGAGGCCGAGAAGAAAATCCTGGGGGTTTCCAACCGCAAGGTCGGCCAGGATTTTACCCCGATCAAAAGTATTATCTTTGGTGCTATTGACAAGATTGAACAGCTCTATGAATCCAAGGGCGGCATCACCGGGCTGGCCACAGGCTTTAAGGATCTGGATCAACTGACCTCGGGCCTGCAGCCTTCGGACCTGATCCTGATTGCGGCCCGCCCCAGTATGGGGAAAACTGCCTTTGTGCTGAATATCGCCCAGCATATTGCGATCCGGGAAAAACAGCCGGTGGCCTTTTTCAGCCTGGAAATGTCCAAGGAGCAGTTAGTGCAGCGTATGCTCTGCGCCGAGGCTCCCATTGACTCGCAGCGGGTGCGCATCGGCCAGTTGGAGGATAAGGACTGGCCCAAGCTGATCAAGGCGGCAGACCGGCTGTCGTCTTCACCTGTCTTCATTGACGATACGCCGGGCATCAGCGTGGTGGAACTGCGCGCCAAGGCTCGGCGGCTGAAAATTGAACACGGGCTGAAGCTGATCATCATTGACTATCTGCAGCTCATGCAGGGTGGCAACAGCGGTCGCAGCGGCGAGAATCGCCAGCAGGAAATTTCGGAAATTTCCCGCTCGCTGAAATCACTGGCCCGTGAACTCAATGTGCCGGTTATCGCACTCTCGCAGCTTAGCCGCAGCGTCGAGTCCCGTCAGGTGAAAAAACCGATGCTAAGCGACCTGCGGGAATCGGGCTCACTGGAGCAGGATGCCGATATCGTCTCCTTCCTGTACCGGGAAGACTACTATAATCCTGATACGGAGAAGAAAAATATTACCGAAGTCATTATTGCCAAGCACCGTAACGGCCCGGTGGATACGGTCCAGCTCTTTTTCCATAAGCAATTTACTAAATTTGATAATCTGACCCGCATGGAAGGACCACCATAAAGTCCGGATGTAAGGTATGCCAAAGGCGCCAAACAGGTGCTTTTGGCTTTTGTTTTTTTTGACGAGCGGGTATTGCTTCCGGCGCTTGGTTTGATTATAATGAGTATGTGATTATATGAGCGTATATTCATATACGCACTAAAGCGAGGTGCTCATTGATGAAAGGAAAACTGGCAGACTGCGGTGATAATCTGTGCGTGGAAGAGCGGCGGCTAGCCGTGATAAAAGATAGCATGCTGGATGAAGAAATCTTTTTGGATGTGGCCGATACCTTTCAGGTGCTGAGCGAACCAACGCGGGTCAAGATTGTCTTTGTTTTGGCCGAGGCCGAGGAACTCTGTGTGCACCATATTGCCACTCTGCTTAATATGTCGCCGTCGGCCGTATCCCATCAGTTGCGGCTGCTGCGAAATATGCGCCTGGTAAAAACCCGTAAGGAGGCGCAGCACGTATATTATTCCCTGAGCGACGGCCATATTGTGCAACTGTTTCGTCAATGCCTTGAGCATATTGAAGAGTGAGGTGGTTTCTGTGGAGAAGACAACTATATTAGAGAAACCTAAACCGCAGGCAAGCTGCGGTCACGGCCACGAACATACCCATGGCGGCCATACCAAGGATTATATAATTATAGCCGTGACGGCGCTGCTGACCGGCGGTTACTGGTTTGGGCTGCTGCCCAGCATCGCAGGTATAGATGCTGCGTTGATTGCCGCTATCCTTTGCGGTTATCCGATCGTTAGTGAAGCTATCCGGGCCATCTGGCAGCGGGGTGATACCAAGGTGGGGCTGTTGGTCAGCATCGCCATCATTGCTTCGCTTGCTATCGGTGAATATTTTGCCGCCGCCGAAGTAGCGCTGATTATGACGATCGGCGAGCTGCTGGAGCATATGACGTTGGAGAAAGCCAATTCGGCGCTCCAGAAGCTGGCCGGACTGGCGCCGCTTAAGGCGCGCCTGTTAAAAGACGGTGTGGAGCAGGAGATTGCCGCCGAAGCCGTGCAGGTTGGCGACCGGTTGCTGGTTAAACCGGGGGATAAAATTCCCGTTGACGGTCTGGTTACTGCCGGTTATGCCTCGGTGGATCAATCGGCGATCACCGGCGAATCCATTCCATTGGAGCGGCGGGAGGGAGATACAGTTTTCGGCGGTACCCTGGCAACGTCAGGCAGTATCGAACTGGTGGCTACCAAGGTCGGGCAGGATACGGCGCTGGGGCATATTATCAATATGGTCAGGGAAGCCCAGGAAAGTAAGGCGCCGATTGCCCGGATGATTGACCGCTGGGCCAACTGGTTTGTGCCGCTTAGTTTGACGATTGCCTTGCTGGTCTATCTGGTGACAGGCGACATTGTCCGGGGTGTTACCATTCTGATTGTTTTTTGTCCCTGCGCCATGTTGCTCAGTACGCCTACCGCTGTCGCCGCCGCTATTGGCGCGGCTGCCCGGCGGGGGATTTTGATCAAGGGTGGCGAGGTCCTGGAATCGGCCGGACGGATTGATACCATTTTGTTTGACAAAACCGGCACGATTACGCTCGGCAAGCCTCAGGTAAAGGCGGTCCGCTGCTTCGGTAGCCGCGACCGGGCTTTTATATTGGGGATAGCGGCCGGTATTGAAAAACGTTCGGAGCACCATTTGGCCAAGGCCATCCTGCAGTCAGCCGCAGAAGAAGACATTCTGCCGGTCGAGCCGGATAGCTGGCGTCCGGTTATTGGGCAAGGGATTATCGCCGGTTATGAAGGGATTGGCTATCTATTAGGTAATAAGGCTTTGTTAACTGGCCGTGACATCGTACTAACCGCCGAGCAGGTCGCCTATTGCGACGCGGAACAGGCTCTGGGAGGCACGGTGGTTTTCCTGGTGGAAGGCGACGCGGTGGCGGGCATGCTGGTCATTGAAGACCCTATTCGCCAGGAGGCGGCCGAGGTGCTTAGTACCCTGTATCCTAAGCAGGTTGCCAGTCTGGTCATGCTAACAGGCGACGCTGCCGCCGCCGGCCATGCGATTGGCAGCCGCCTGAACATTCCGGTCATTCACGGCGACTTGCTGCCGGGAGATAAAGTGAATTTTATCAAGGAATATCAGGCTGCCGGCGGCAAAGTGGCGATGATTGGCGACGGTATCAACGACGCGCCGGCTCTGGTCAAGGCCGACATTGGGATTGCCATGGGCTGCACCGGCACCGATATTGCCATCGAAGCGGCCGATATTGCGCTCTTGTCGGACGATTTGCGGAAAATACCGGAAGCCATTCAGGTAAGCCGGCGTGCTTATAAAACGATTGGACAAAATATTGTAGTGGCCAATCTGATCAATATAGTCGCTATCGGCTTTGCCGCCGTAGGCATATTGGGGCCGGTGGCTGCCGCCATTGTCCATAATGCCGGTTCCATTCTGGTGGTGCTAAACTCGGCCCGCTTGCTGCGCACGGCTGAAACGGTAAATGTAGCTTAAGAGAAGATTAATTTCTCATGTTGAGAGTTTTCGTCTTTGCCATACAGTCCTCATTAAATCGGTGGCTCATAGCTAACCGCTCCGTTGTCACTAACGGAGCGGCTAACTTGGTATGGTTTCCCAGTACCCTGGATATACTGTGGTTGATATGATAAAAGGGGGTCTGGCGGATGGTCAGGGTCTGTCCAAGCTGTTCCCATGTGGATATGGAAAAATTACAGGACATGCTGCAGGAGTTAGATTTACAGGTCGAATGTATCGGTGAATGCGGTCAGCATGAAGACCAGAGCTTTGGGTATATCAATGATGAACTGGTCATCAAAGATAGCGAGGAAGAATTTCTTGACGTGGTGCGCCGCAATCTGTAGAAAAAAGGTCGATACGACTAAGAGCTCCAAATCCGGTAACCTGTTCCGGATTTGGGGCTCTTAGTCGTAAAACGGCGCTGGTTCTGGCAATACAGAGTTAAGATGATTGAAAAATGATATTAATTTTACAATAAATATCAATAGACGACAAAAAGATACATTAAATACTTTTATTTTAATTAAAGGAATATAATGGAATATGAAGAAGGTATTACAGTGCAATTTTTCAAAGAAAATTCAAAGAAAATGTAATATGAGAAGCAGGCAGGAGGAGTGTTGAGAGAGTTTGGGGGAATGAACTATTTTGAACCTTCATTCTACAAAAATAAGAGTTTTCAAGCGAGGGGCTAGTAGGAAGATTGTGTGGCGTAATAACAAAAAGTTGTCAACCGGGGGAACGTTCCCGGATGTCCCCCCCAATATGGTTCAGCTAATAACAAACGCTATTTGAAAGGGGGATTTACGTGAATAAAAGAGTAAAATGGTACGCTTGCAAACGAGATATTGGAATAACAATATTGCTAATGATAGTGGTGTTTTTTAGTTGGCCTGGACTTACGAACGGCTGGCACGATTTTTGGCCATTAACTGTTTTTTACGTTGTGTTGATGGTTTTTATAGAGTGTTTGATTATTTGCCGAAAGCATTTTTGGATATGGTCAGTTATTGCAACATATGGCATGACTTTTGCTTGTTTTCAAAGCTTGGAAGTTCATCAACATTCTCGATCGCTTATTGGCTTAACTCTAAAAAAAGAGATCATTGAACTTTCCATAAATGTGCTACTACATTACATTTTTGTTTTACCAATAGCAGTACTTGTTTATAATTCGAGAAAGAAAACAGCGAGAATATCTGCATATTTATTACTTTGGCCAATGGGCTGGTTGGCGGGTATTCTGTTTGCAGAATCATATTATAAAATGGATGTTCTGAATCGCGAAGTAACTATGAATGTAATGTTTTATCTTGGATTAATATCTATCATTCTTTTTTTTATTACAGTAAATTTTGCAGATAAAACCAAAGATATGAAAAAGCATGCTGTTTTAATGTGGATTGGCATAATTTCTTGGCTTCCAACCGGAGTAATTCCAGGAGCCATGGGTCTCGGTTGGAAATATTCGTTATTTGCAACTTTGTTGCCAATTGCAGCTATCTATCGTTTTTTTATATTGAGTAGGCAGGCAGCGAAAGATTGTATGAAAACTAGATGAGGATAAGTAAGTGGTATGGGGAATTAGAGAAATTTAGTATTTTAACAATATATAGGGAGGTAGGGGAAACTAATGGGGTATAGTGTTATCGTAAAAATTGCCACTGCGGGCGCTAGATACCAAGAAGAGAATGGAGAAATAATTCAATCTCTGACTGGACACGTGTGGTTGACGTTGAGAAATGATGAGACGGGTCAAGAATTTAATTTTGGCTTTCATCCATCAGTAGAGGGAAGCATGTACACTAGCCCGGGTTTGGTTAGAAATGACGATTGGCGATATCTTGATGTGACATATCAAAGAAGCTTAGCTGTGAGTGCGAACCAATATAATACGTTGTACCAAAATTGTCAGGCAGCTCGTGCGGATAATACTTTTGGAGATTATATAGGTGGATGGAACGCATGCCCAGATTTTGCATTTCAGGAGTTATGGCAAGCTGGAATAGGCACACAGTCACTGTCTCTTGATGGGACTAACATGGCCTATGATACTCCACAGAGTCCTAGTGCGTGGCCAGCAGCTAACGTATCATTACTGAATGCTATGGCAAACTATAATGAACGATATATTGCACCTGCACTTGAGGGCAATTATAATGATTTGCGTGATAGAGTAAGTCAATTGGATGAAGGATACGCAATGATAGTGGGGGGCGGCTTATGGGAAGGTAAAGTTCCTGACGATTATATTTTTCAAGGTTGGGTTACGGATGGTAGTGGTAAAACATATCCAAGTTATTCTCCTCCGTATGATAATGTCCAAAGCACCATCAACGTCACCACCACAACCAGCATTACCACTCCTGCCCAGATTACTACGGGGGGACGGTTCTTATGATTCTGAATTGAGTAAAAAATGACAACTCTGAAAACGTAAAAAGAAAGTACCTAATCATTAAAAGAACTGTCTTGCAATAAATGTCAATAATCGACAAAAAAATACAGTAAATACTTTTATTTTAATTAAAGGAATATAATGGAACAAAGAGAATGTATTACAGTACGATTTTTCAAAGGAAATTCAAAGAAAATATAATATGAGAACCAGGCAGGAGGAGTGTTAAGCGAGTTTGAGGAAGGATGAACTATTTTGAACCTTCACTCTACAAAAATAAAAGTTTTCAAGCGAGGGGCTAGTAGGAAGATCGTGTGGCGTAATAGCAAAAATTGTCAACAGGGAATGTCCACTTCTGTCTCACTTCCAATTTCCGTAATATAAAAAGATCGTTTGATGGTCATGGATAACAAGAATAAAAGTATACACATTTTGATGAGAATCCTTAATTTGTAAACATGGAGAGGAGGTACAATTTTGATTAATAATAAACAAATTTTGAATAATCATTTACCTGCAGCTTTATTCTCAAGATTAATTGCAGGCCTTATAGATATTATCTTCTTTGCTATATTATATGCAATATTAGTATTGGCATCCTTATTTGTTATTGGCTTTGTGGGAGGTGGTATATTTAGGTTAGTAAAACCAACTATAGCTTATCAAAATTATTTGGATGTCACGTCGTATGTAACAGATATGATTATAAATTCATCAATATTTTATTTAGTATTATTTTTAATAAGTATATTGATTTTTTCAATATTTGAATACTCTCAAGGGAAATCTCCAGGAAAGAGATTGTTCAATATCAACATTATTAAAATAGATGAAAAAAATTTGAAGTTAGAACATATAACATTAAGAAATCTATTTAAATGCTTGAGTATCTTATTTATAGGAATGGGCTATATTAGTTGCTTTTTGAACAGTAGGAGACAAGCTTTGCATGATAAGGTAATGAATACGATGATAATTAGATATATTAGTAATGAGCATGGGAGGGAAACGAAATGACTGAATTACCTAAAGAATATCCTACAGCAGAAGAAATGACTGCAATGATTAATGATATTGATAATAAGCTGAAAACTTCAGAAGATTATTATCAAAGCCATAAACCAGTAATAGATTATTTAAAAAAATGGACAATGGAATCATTTAAAGTATCTTGGGCTGCCAGTGGAATCCTTCTTCAATATTACTATCAACTGTCAAGTACCCCGACTCAAGCTTTTCTTACCGTGAAATTGGCAACATATTTAATAGCGACAGGTGTAATTATAATGCCTGACTATTCTCTTACTATTTCTAATTCTAATAAATCGTGGAGTGATTTATTAAAAGAAAATGATTTCGATACATTCCTAAATCAGAAAACTTATATAAATTACGAGAATGATGGAGGTAAAATAAATTTAGTCCACACGGACCCCAATAACTACTACGTGCAGGTTACATTACAACCTGGCGACGGATGGGATAAATTGGAACAAATCTATGGAGACGGGGTGCGGACCTTACCTCAATACAATCAGATAGTAAATCCGAATACAGTTCTTCAAATACCGGTTACAATTAGTGAACTGGAGAATATAACGCATAATGGTCAGTTAAGATCAGGGGATACTGTTTATGGTGTTATTGGTAAGGATGGTACTTATTCGGATGCGGCATCTCACTTGCCGATAGGTATTGAATCTGGTGATTTAGAAAAGTTGAATACGATAGCAGCCGGTTCATTAGAAATTGGAACAACAATAAAATTAATTGAAGTGCCTGGAAGTGTGACCAACACCATCAACGTCACCACCACAACCAGTATTACCACCCCTACCCAGAATACGGCTGCCGGGGAAACCGATGCAGTTAACAGTGTCAATCAAGGCATTGTGTATCAGGATGCCAGCACGACGATCAGTACAAACAACGCCTGGAGCTTGAATTACGGCACCAGTATTACCGATCAGTATATAAACTCGTTTACTTCCAATTGGTATTCACCGGGGAATGTGAATATCAATCAAAAATACACCTTTGAGCCGCTCAGCATTGCCGATCTGGCCTACCAGGCAATCCATGGCACCCAGGTGAATACCTATGGCAACCAAACCTTTTTCCCGATTGACCCGCTCGTTTTGGATCTCAATGGCGACGGCGTTAAGCTGACTGATTATGCCACGAATCCTGTTTTATTTGACGCCGATCATGACGGCAAGCTGGAGCAGACCGGCTGGGTTTCATCCGGGGACGGTATTGTGGTTGTCGACCGCAATGGCAACGGCAAGATTGATGATATGTCGGAAACTCTTTCCGAATATTATAGCGGACAGGCCGGAACCAATGGTGATACCGGTACCAAACCTTACAAGAATGGCTTTGATGCGTTGGCCAGTCTGGACTCCAACCATGACGGTATATTCAATGCCGGTGATGCGGCCTGGAACAGCGTTAAGGTTTGGGTGGATGCCAATCATGACGGAAAATCCTGGGATGATGTCAACAATAACGGGGTGATTGATTCCGGTGAGGCGTCGGAGTTAAAAAGCCTGACCGAGCTGGGGATCACCGGCGTTAGTCTGGTTAGCACGACCCAGTCAGGAAAAGTGCTGAACGGCAATGAGGTGCTGGCCAGCGGCACCTTTACGGAATGGGTGGATGCCAACGGCCAGCCGGTGCCTGCCGGTACGACAGGGGCTGCTTTGGTTACCAGGGAGGCTGTGGCCGCCAATTTTCTGGCTAATCCCAACGGCAGTACGTCCACTGTAGCCGGCAGTGGACTGCTTGTCAGTACGGAAGACGGAGAGTCCACAGTCAGCGCCTATGTGGCCGGCGATGGCGGCGAAGTGATTGATGCCGCTGCTCTGGGGGTGCGAAACCTTGTAGGAGGAACAGGAGATGACACTCTGCAAGGGGATAACCAGAATAATATGTTGGTCGGTGACGGCGGCAGCGATATCTTTTACGGCGGGGCCGGCGATGATATCCTGATTATTGACGGCGATGACCGGCAGGAGAATATTCACGGCGGGGCCGGCACTGATATTGTTCAGGTGGTGGGGGACAAAGGTGTCCGGCTGAATCTGGCGCAGGCCGAAGTGGAAGTTGCCCAGGGCGGCCGCGGCGCCGATGTTTTCATTGGCGGCGGGACAAGCACGGTTTACGTGGACGGCGGTGATGGCGACGACATTCTGATCGGCGGCGCCGCCAACGATGTGATCAATGGAGACGATGGCAACGATTATATTGATGGCGGCTATGGCAATGATGTTTTGCGAGGCAACCGCGGCCAGGATATTCTGTACGGTGGCGGCGGTGATGATTATATGGAGGCCGGACAAGGTGATGACGCACTGTATGGCGGCAGCGGCAACGACGTCCTAAAAGGCGGGGAAGGCGACGACATGATTGACGGCGGTGACGGTACCGATGTCGTTGAATACACCGGCAGCTACAGTGAATACCGCATTACCCGGACGGATACTGGCGTCTTCATCAGCGATACCGTCGCCGGCCGTGACGGCACCGACTTTGTAAAAAATGTGGAAAAGGTTAATTTCAAAGATGTTAGTCGAGTTGATCTTCCCAGCGGTGCAAATGTAGGAATGGAAGGCGCAATGCCGGTAAAGGATGTGCTTACGGCGGATAAGAACGGAGCGGCCTTTGACCGCAGCACGGCCCATCTCATTGCCGCCAGCCAGTTGTTGGCCAATGATATTGACTGGCAGGGGGATGCTCTTCACATTACCGGTCTTTATGACGTGCAAGGCGGAACGGCGACTATCACGCAGGCGGGAGACATTCTGTTTACGCCTGATCCGAACTATACCGGGCTGATGGCCTTTAAATACACGGTGGCTGACAGCAAGGGAAATTGTACCGAAGTAGTTCAGACCAAGGCCGGAGTGGCCACTGGGACGACCGCTCCCATGCGGGCGGCCGTATATCTGAAGACGCCGGAATTACCTTCCGATCCGCTGGTGGTGGATGAATGGTATCTTTCGGAGGCCAACATTCTGCCGGTATGGAAAAATTATACCGGTCAGGGTGTCCGGATCGGGCAGTTTGAGCCGGGAGGCGCTTTCGCAGTGACCAAAGAGGTGCTTGACTATACCCATTACGATCTAAAAGACAATATAGATCCTAACTGGTTGGCGGCTGCTACACCGGGTAATTTGGCCGGGGAGGGCGCCGAGGGCCGGTACAGCGACCACGCCACGATGGTAGCAGGCGTAATGGTGGCCTCCCGCAATGGTCAGGGCAGTGTAGGCGTTGCTTATGATGCTACGGTGGCCGGACACTGGATTAATGCTCAAGATTGGTCTGGCCTTTCTCATATGAAGTGGTACGATATTGCCAACAATAGCTGGGGGGGATCAGTTAATTTTGGCTTGACATTTACCCCGACTGGGCTCGGCCAGATTGCCACTCCTTATCTGGAAGCAGCGAGAGATGGGCGCAACGGTCTGGGTACGGTGATTGTAATGGCAGGGGGAAATGAACGCCAGCAAGGGGGAAACACAAACTACGCCAATACCGGTAATAACCGGGTATCAATTACTACCGGAGCGATCAATGCCCAAACAGATTTGGGTATGCTGCAGGTGGGGCAAGCTCCATTTTCGAATCAGGGAGCTAATATTCTTGTTTCCGCACCCGGTTCTAATATTGAGTCTACCTCGCGGATGATTCAGGGGGATAATGGCAGTATCTTCGGCTCCGATACGACCACGTCGCAGGGGACAAGCTTTGCTGCGCCCATTATATCAGGTATTGTGGCGCTGATGCTTCAGGCAAATCCAGAGCTTGGTTATCGTGATGTTCAAGAGATTTTGGCTCTTTCGGCTAAAAAGGTAGCTGATTCGAATACTGACTGGACAAATAACGGGGCAACAAATTGGAATGGGGGAAGCATGCACGTCTCCCATGATTATGGTTTTGGAGAGGTGGATGCCAGGGCTGCGGTGAATCTTGCTGAAAATTGGACGACTCAGCAGACTTTTAGCAATGAATATTCCCTAACCACGCAACCGTCATCAGGCACAATTAACATGACAATTCCCGATGGCAGTGCCGATGGAATTATAAGCACGCTGACAGTTCCGGAAAATAATATTCAAGTTGAACATGTTGAAATTCGAGTAACCCTTACGCATCAATGCCCCGGTGATCTTATTTTGAAACTGATTTCGCCATCCGGGACAGAATCCGTTTTAATGAATCGACCGGGAAAATCGCCCAATGATGTAAATGCGCGGGGTGACATGACGTTTAACGGTTCCGATACGCTTGATTATGTATTTACAACTACCCGGGATTGGGGCGAAACCGCGGTAGGGACATGGAAACTCCAGGTGATTGATACTGTGAGTGGCAGTGTCGGTACTTTAAGCAGTTGGAGTCTTAATGTATATGGAAAAGAAGGTTCACTTGACAACCAGTATGTTTATACTAACGAGTTTGCATCACTTGCCGCCAGTGATGGCCGTAACGTGCTACATGACACTAACGGAGGTATAGATACTATTAATGCTGCCGCAATTGCGAGCGCAAGCCGGATTGATTTGGCGGCGGGCAGTGCTAGCTTAGCTGGAGTTGCACTGACTATAGAAAATCCGGACGGAATTGAAAATGCGATCGGCGGAGAATTTAATGACACTCTAATTGGCAATGCAGCTAACAATATTCTTGTGGGCGGTCGCGGCGATGATGTTCTTTCCGGTGGTTCCGGTAAGGATGTATTATTTGGTGGAAGTGGCAATGACATAATGAGCGGTGGATCAGATGGGGATTTATTTGTAATTGCCGAAGAAAGTGGAAGTAGTGATGTTATCCCTGATTTCTCAGCTGATACAGATAGAATTGCATTGTCCGGATTAGGGGAAAGTGCCTCATCTGTATTAACTTTTACCCAAGAGGGTGCGGATACTCGTGTGAATATTGGCAGCAATCAATCGGTGCTGCTCAAAAACGTAGAGGCAAATACGTTGTCTACTAATAATTTTATAAGTATCGGTGAAGGAATTACTCCTCGTGATCTAATGAGTAGTAATGCGTATGCCTTTGGCAGCGATTCATCAGATGGAAAGACGGAACTTCCAGATGGACTGGATGTATCATATTGGGCCGGGGATGGCGAAGATACTGTGTTCGGAGGGAATGGTAGTGACATAATTTATGGTGGCGCTGGCGACGATGAATTGTATGGTGAAAAAACAGGAGGAAATATAGGGAGTGGAAATGATAAAATCTATGGCGGAGCCGGAATTGATGTGATTTTTGGCGGAGCGGGAGACGATACTCTGTCCGGCGGTGACGACATTGATTATGTTTGTGGGGATGCAGGTAATGACACTATATTTCTTGAGGGAGACCAGGGGCTGAGCAATTTGGCTACTACAAATTTTCTTGCGCAGCATATAACAGTTACAGAAGGACAATTTACCGGAGGGGCTGTTGCTGGCGGCAGCGGTGATGATCATTTTGTTGTGGTTGAAGATACATCGGCGTCAGCATCCCAAGGACTGATGAAAAACTTAATCGATGATTTTGAAGTGACTAACCAGAATGAAAAAATTGATCTTTCGCACATTCGTGAAGTGAAATCCTTTGACGATCTTAACTTTACGTCACTTACCGTTAATGGGCAACCGTTTTTACGGGTTTGGCTTGGCCCTATGGCTGTTGGTACCCAGTACATTTCCCTGTTTAATATAACGGCAGACCAGCTTTCGGCAGCTAATTTCATTTTTGCTGAACCAGATGCCTTTCCGGCGACGGCTCATCCTTTGCTTCAAGGGACTGATGGCAATGATGTACTGATCGGTGATGCCGGTGGGCAGACACTGGATGGTGGGCTGGGCGCTGACACGATAGAGGGGCGTACCGGAGACGATACGTATATCGTGGATAATGCCGGAGATATTGTCCAGGAAGTGGCCGGCGGAGGTTATGATACGGTAAAGACGAGTGTATCCTATGTACTCCCCGATGAGGTAGAGGAACTTGCACTGACTGGGACGGCTAATATTAACGGTACAGGCAATGCCCAGAGCAACCGGATTGCCGGTAACAGCGGTGATAACGTGCTTGACGGCGGAAGTGGCAGTGATGTTTTACTTGGCGGTATAGGCAATGATACCTATATTGTGAATGATGGGGCCGACCGGATTATTGAAAATGCCGACGAAGGAACGGACACAGTGCAAGCCTCCGTGTCGTTTACTTTGGCCGACAATATTGAAAATCTCACGTTGACCGGTACGGATGCGGTAAATGGGACCGGCAATGCGCTCAATAACGTGCTGATGGGAAACAGCGCCGCAAACAAGCTGGATGGGGCGCAGGGCGCCGATACCCTGATTGGTGGGGCGGGCAGTGATGTTTATCTGGTGGATAATGCAGGAGATGTGGTTGTTGAAAATTCGAATGAGGGAATAGATACGGTTTATGCGACCATTGATTATACACTGGGGGCGAATGTGGAAAATCTTATTCTCGCCGGAGCGGCCGTCAATGGGACGGGCAATACGCTGGCTAACGAACTAACCGGCAACGGGGCAAATAATGTTCTATCCGGCGGCGGTGGCGATGACTGGCTGGATGGTGGTGCCGGTGCCGATATGCTGGTTGGTGGTAGCGGGAATGACAGCTTTATAGTTGACAATGCCGGCGATGTGGTAGTCGAAAACGCTGATGAAGGCAGTGATACCGTCTTTTCATCCATAACGTATAATCTGGGGAGCAATGTAGAGAATCTGATGTTAACCGGGATTGCGAACACGAATGGCACCGGCAATACTCTGGATAATGTCATGTTTGGCAACAGCGGGAACAACGTGCTAACCGGTGGAGTGGGCAATGATATTCTGGATGGCGGCACCGGTGCCGATACGCTGCTTGGCGGTATTGGTGATGATACCTATGTTGTAGATAATATAGGCGATATCGTGGCGGAAAACATGGGAGAAGGCACGGATACTGTAATGTCCGGTATCAGTTATGTCTTAGGGGCCAATGTGGAAAACCTCACATTAAGTGGCAGTGGTAGCATAAACGGTACCGGCAACGAACTGGATAACACAATAACAGGAGGTTACGGGAACAATATACTATCCGGTGGCTCAGGGAACGACACGCTCAACGGTGATTTTGGTGCGGATACCATGACTGGCGGCATGGGTGATGATGAATATGTCGTAGACAATATGGGCGATGTAGTGATTGAAAATACGGACGAAGGCATGGATACTGTAGTAGCTAGGATCACTTACGCTTTAGGAGCCGATGTGGAAAACCTTACCTTAAGTGGCAGCGACAATATTGATGGTACAGGCAATGAGCTGGCTAATACGATCGTCGGCAATAGCGGCGCTAATGTATTGACGGGTGGTACCGGGGACGATATTCTTGATGGCAGTGCGGGTGCGGATACTCTCCTTGGTGGTACCGGCAACGATACCTATGTGGTGGATAATATTGGGGATAGGGTTAATGAAGGCACAGATGAAGGAATAGATTGCATACAGTCATATGTTTCCTATACACTGGGTGACAATATAGAGAATCTTGTATTGTCCGGCGCAGCGGGTATCAATGGGCAGGGGAATGCATTAGATAACCAATTGATTGGCAATAGAGGCAATAATGTGCTGGACGGTGGTACAGGTGCGGATACTCTTATAGGGGGAACTGGTAATGATACCTACATAGTAGATAATGCTGCAGATACGGTAATCGAGAATGAAGGTGAAGGAACAGATACCGTACAGACTTCACTGACCTATACGCTGGGAGTCAACATTGAGCATTTAACTCTGACCGGTACGGCGGACATCAGCGGAACAGGTAACGAGCTGGATAACGTGCTTTTTGGCAACAGCGGCAATAATGTATTGATCGGTAGAGCGGGGAATGACATTCTAGATGGCAGGGCAGGCGTTGATACGCTGCTTGGCGGTATTGGCAATGATATCTATGTGGTGGATAATGCTGCAGACGTGGTAATTGAGAATCCTGATGAAGGTATTGATACGGTACAGAGCTCGATAACCTATACGTTGGGAGCCAATGTTGAGAATCTGACGCTGACCGGTAGTGCAGCCACCAACGGGACTGGGAATGAATTGGATAATGTACTGATCGGCAATAGCGGTGTCAATGTTTTAACCGGCGGTGCAGGCAATGACACATATGTTGTAAATAATGCGGGAGATTTGGTTATTGAAAATGCGGGTGAAGGCACGGATACCGTGCAATCAAGTATTACATACATGCTGGGAGACTATGTAGAGAATTTGACCCTGACCGGCACTGGGCGGATTAATGGGACTGGGAATACGTTAAATAATGTATTAATCGGTAATGATGGCGGAAATGTGCTTGATGGCGGAGAAGGCGCGGATACACTAATTGGTGGTAGGGGAAGTAATATTTATATCGTGGATAATGTCAATGACGTTGTTATTGAAAACTACTCCCGAAGTACTAATACAGTACAATCATCAGTTAGCTATACCCTTGGAGCGTATATTGATAACCTGACGTTAACCGGCACAGCTAACAGTAGCGGGACAGGAAATAAAATGGATAATTATATTATTGGTAACAGCGGTAACAATGTGCTGGATGGAATTAGCGGTTGGGATACGATGGCTGGTGGTCTTGGCAATGATACTTACATTGTGCACAATATCTGGGATAAAGTAATTGAAAATGCCGGGGAAGGCATGGATACAGTACTACAGTTGACCGCCACATACACTCTTAGCAGCAATGTTGAAAATTTGGTGCTTATGGGGACAACAGCAAATTTGGGGATAGGTAATGCCTTAGACAACATGATCATAGGTAACAGCATTGATAATACTTTAACCGGTGGGATCGGCAATGATACAGTAGATGGTGGTGCTGGAAATGATTGTATATTGGACGATGGAGGAGATGACACATATATTTACGGAAGTGGTTATGGAAACGATACGATATACGGCTCCTGTGGCCTTTCCGACAAAGATACAGTGAAATTTGGAGTGGGTATTACTCCCGAATCGTTTGAGTACATAGACGATACTTCGATTTTTCAGTTAACATTGAAACTGAAAAGCACCGGAGAAACGCTTACTTTAAAAAATTGGCGTTTTGGAACGGATTATCAATTCAACCAATTTCAGTTTGCAGATGGCACCATAATCACGGCAGAGCAGATTCAGTCCATGATAACAACTTATTATGGTTCTGCCTATGCTAATTGTATAAACGGAATCGACAATAATGAAAAGATGTATGGTCTTGGTGGCGACGACCTTCTTTCCGGCAATGGTGGAGATGATCTATTAGATGGGGGAGACGGTAATGACGGCTTATTTGGGGGGCAGGGTAACGATACCTTATACGGCGGGAATGGCAATGATCAACTCTGGGCTGGTGCTGGTAATGATATTCTCGACGGCGGGGCTGGCGACGACTATTTGCAAGGCAATGCAGGTGACGATACTTACATTTATGGATTTGGTTATGGCAATGACAGAATTACTAGTTCCGATGATACTGGCAATAATTTAGTACAATTTGGTGCAGGGATTACACCGGAATCATTTGAATATCTGGCGACGAGTAATGGATTGGTTTTAAAATTAAAAGACAGTGGGGAAACGTTGACTATTGAGGATTGGTTCCAGAATAAAAGCAGTACTATCAAGCAGTTCAAATTTGCCGATGGAACGGTAATGTCTGATTTGCAGATTACCTCCAAGCTGGTAACCCTTCAAGGAAATGATAGTGATGAAACGTTGCAGGGAACTAGCTCCAACGATGTAGTTGGTGGTTTTGGCGGCGATGATTTGCTGTATGGGAATGATGGGGATGATGTTCTTCTTGGCGGTGGGGGTAATGATATATTGGACGGCGGGATAGGCGCGGATACGCTGATCGGCGGTGGGGGAAATGATATTTACGTCGTGGATAATATCAACGATGTTGCCATTGAAAACGACTCCCAGGGCACGGATACAGTACAAACATCAGTTAGCTATACACTCGGGGCAGACATTGAGAATCTGACGCTGACCGGCACAGCTAACAGTAGCGGAACGGGCAATAAATTGGACAATTATATTATTGGCAATAGTGGTGATAATGTGCTGGATGGAGGTACTGGTTGGGACACGATGGCTGGTGGTCTTGGTAATGACATTTATATTGTCGATAATGCCAGGGATATGGTAACAGAGAATGCTGGAGAAGGCATGGATATAGTACAGGCATCCATCACGTACACCCTTGGCAGCAATGTTGAAAATTTGACACTTATAGGTGCAACCGCAATTAATGGGACTGGTAATAGCTTAGACAATGTTCTTCTAGGCAATAGCGTCAATAATACGTTAACCGGCGGAGCCGGCAATGATACTCTAGACGGAGGTGCAGGTGCGGATACTCTGTATGGCGGTACCGGCGATGATCTTTACCTAGTGGATTATGCCGGAGATGTAGTAGTAGAAGATGCCAATGAAGGTATCGACACAGTACAGTCCAGTATTAACTATACGCTAGGAGCCAATCTGGAAAAACTGACATTGACCGGTATAGCCAGTATTGGCGGCAATGGCAATACATTGAACAACGTTCTGATCGGTAACAGCGCTAGCAATATTCTCGACGGCAGTATTGGCGCGGATACTCTACTTGGTGGCTTGGGCAATGACATTTACATCGTAGATAATACTGGCGATGTGGTGTCTGAAAACGCTAAAGAGGGAACTGATACTGTGCAGTCCAGCATCACCTATACCCTGGGGGCCAATGTAGAAACCTTGATCTTAAACGGCAGTGCCAATATTAATGGGACAGGCAATACATTGGATAACATGATTACCGGTA
>NZ_FQZD01000029.1:0-27443 GCF_900141835.1 Propionispora hippei DSM 15287
GGCTAGTCTTTAGTGTTTTTTCGCTGTAGCCGTTACGGCTATTATCGGTTTCCTTATTACGATAATCGTACTTGCTATAGCCTAATTCATCATCTAATTCGCCTTCCAGTCCATTTTCTAAAACGGTACTTACCATTTCCTTAAACAGTTCCTGGACTCCGGCAACATCGTTAATTCCGGCTCTTTGTAGCAGTTCTAGTAATTTCTTTCTTTGTTCTCGTCGTTCCGGGGTGATTTTTCTTTTTACCATAATTAAAACCTCCAAGTTCGGTGCTTCTATTTTACACCATCTTGGAGGTTTACACAGTTTTCGGGATAGTCTCTTCCCAACGGCTAACGGTTTGTTTAGAAACGCTAAATTCTTTTCCAAATTGTTCAGCAGTTAATTTATGAGAGAGTCGCAACGGCTAAGAATCCGTTTCTTCTTCGGCAGCCAATATTAAAAGATCCATGACGTTAACTCCTAAACCTTTAGCAATCTTTTTCAATGAGTCGACAGTAGGTCTTGCTGGTTTTCCTGTCCTGGGATCATAGCCTTTTTCTAATGTATCGATTAATGTATGGCTTACATTACAGCGTTTGGCTAATTCACGTAATGATTCATTTCCTCGTTTTTCTCTGATGAAATTACCAAGCTTGTTAGCCATACTTACACTCCTATAATAATTAAAATTAGACAAAACAATTTTGTTGTTTATGATTGACAATAGGTAAATCGTTGTTTATAATTTACGTAGGCGCTGACTTAATGAAGGAAGCAAATTTTTTTAATTAAACTGTAGTTTATAAACAACAACAGCGCCCTGAGATTTATTATAAACCTGTTTTAAAAGGAGGTGATGAGAAATAATTGCCAATCTAAAGAAACCCTGAAGGCGAGGTGACCACACAAGCAAGCAGTATCATCAGCCGGCAAGCAGGATACTGCCTGGTTCGTTGTGTCCAAAAGTAGGCACAAAAAGTACAAAACACATTCTCATTATACCTTATTTACCAAATTTCGTAAACTATTCTGTCATATTCTCTCGGTATCCTTCGCACTCGTTTGTAAATCCAACCTTGAAATAAAGGAGGACTATCCATGGATTTTTTAGTAGCCACCGGCGAGAGCTTTATTAAGCTGATCAATACCGGTGGGGAGACACTGGTCGGCATGATCACCGGTATTTTACCGGCGGCTTTAATTGCCCTGACCATTATGAACACCATCATTGCCTTAGTCGGCCAGGACCGGATTGAGGGCCTGGCCCAGCGGCTGGCCGGGAAACGGATTTTAGTCCGCTACTTATTCCTGCCGTACCTGTCGGCGTTTTTCTTTTCTAATCCCACCGCCTTTTTGATGGGGCGGTTTTTGCCGGAGCGGTATAAGCCCGGCTACTACGAGGCGGTTAACTGCAGCACCATGGCGCCGCTGATGTGTTTCTTTCCCCATGTCAATCCGGCTGAACTGTACGCTTGGTTAGGTGTAGCCGATGGCGTGATGAAATTGGGCTTACCCATCGGACCGCTGGCGGTCAGCGTTTTTTTCCTGGCCATGTTCACCACCACGTTAAAAGCGTTTGTAGTGGAAAAGATCGCCCATGCCTTAGCCAGGAAGAAAGGCCTCGACTGGGACAAGCTGGAGGCCCGGAAGCTGGGACAGCCTATGGAGGAACCTTTACTGTAAAGTGAACATAAAACAATAGAGGGGGTTCAAACTGTGAATCAACCAATTGTAGCTATTTCTCCCGGCCCACGTGGCTGGGGCGTACCCCTGGAAGTTCAGATGCAGGACAAGCGCCGCAAGATTGTCTGCATTACCGGCGGCGGCATTCATCCGGTGGCCCAAAGGATTGCCGAACTGTCCGGTGGGGAAGCGGTGGATGGGTTTAGTACCATCGTGCCTGATGCCGAGACCGCCTGCGTGGTCGTTAACTGCGGCGGCACGTTACGGTTAGGGATCTTTCCGAAGAAAGGACTGAAGACAGTCAATGTGAATCCGGTCAGTCCGTCAGGACCGTTTGCTGCCTACATTAAACCCGGTATCTATGTATCGGCGGTCGGACTGGACCAGATACAAGTCAAAAAGGAGGAAACCCTATGAGTCAGAACTTCATTTTGTCCCTCTCCTCCGTGATTGGCCGGGTTGTCAGTACCTTCGTCCAGGCCGGACGGGAATCGGTCAAACTCATGCTCAGTACCGTCCTGCCGTTCATGGTCTTCGTCAGCGCCATTGTCGGCATCATTATGGGCAGCGGCCTCGGTCAGCGCATTGCCGACGGACTGGCCGCCTTGGCGGGCAACCCCTGGGGCTTACTGGCTTTGGGCATGGTATCGGCCATTCCGGTGTTGTCGCCTATCCTCGGACCGGGAGCAGTTATACCCCAGACCATCGGCGTCCTGGTCGGCACGCTCATTGCCAGCGGTAAGATTCCGCCGCATCTGGCGTTACCCGCCTTATTTGCTATTCACCAGCCGGTGGGAGCCGATTTTATTCCGGTGGGGCTAAGCCTGACGGAAGCCGAACCGGAAACCGCCGAAGTCGGCGTCCCGGCGGTGCTGTATGCCAAGTTCTTAGTAGCGCCGATTGAAGTAGGGGCCGCCCTGGCGGTCAGCTTCTTTATCTATCAGTAGGGAAGGAGAGTCAGACATGGATATCTACCGGACTACGATTGAAGCTATCGGCCCCTATGCTTTAGATTTTCTCGAAACCGACGTACTCATCACTTTTTACCCCCAGGCTCCGGACGGGTTAAAGGAGTATTGCCTGATTTTAACCCCGACGGAGTTAGTGACAGATATTCAAGTGGGAGATTGCTTGCTGCTGGGTGAAACACGTTACCCCGTAACCGTCGTAGGTCCCGTGGCCAGTGAGAACCTGCGCAATCTGGGACATATCTCGCTGCGCTTTGATGGGGCCATCACCACTCCCTGGGCTGGCAGCATCCATCTGGCAGGTGACAAGCCACAAGCGGCAACAGTAGGGGAGATGCTGGCTATTGAGCGGGAAGCGTAGGGGAGGGAGGTAAGGCCGTATGAACAGCCTAAGCCTGGAAGCCCTGCTTGTCTATCTCTTTCTCCTTATCCTGCTGCAGGGACTGCTCGGTATCTACCAACTGAAAAAGATCACCCGGACGCTAGGACACCTGCAAAAACTGGGTATCTGCGGCTATGGCAGTGCTCGGCACTGGGCTGGATGGCGGGTGTACTATCTGATCCTGGCCGACCCGACCGGGCGTATCCGCAGCGCCTACCGGCTAAAGGGTATTAGCCTCGGTACCGATTTTGCGCCGGATAAGAAGTTTACCTTTAGTGAAATTTCGGAACTGCTGGCTTACTATGTCCAGCGAGAACGTTTGAACTTACAAGAGACCGCCCAGCTTCGCGCCGCCGAAGAGGTTCACCGGAAGCTGGCGGCGTTGCAAGCCACTAGGGCGATCTAACATCAGAATAAAGGAGACAATGATAAATATCATGAACCAGGAGAAATATCCGGTCACTTATGGCCGGAATCTGTTAACTAACTTAACTGACAGTAAAGAAAACTGGCTGATTGTTACCGATCCGGTTATCTGGGAGAAGTTAAAGGGGCAGGTCAGGCAAGATGCGATTCAGCTCTATTTCGTCACTACCATGGAGAAAAAGGTCATGGACGAGGAAGTCAAAACCCTGTCCGGATTTAGTCAAGTCTTAGGGCTGGGTGGTGGCATGGCTGCCGACGCGGCCAAGCTATGGGCCACGGCTCATCAGGTGCCTTTATACCAGATGCCGACTGCTTTATCAGTCAATGCTTTTCTCTGCTATAAGACAGCGGTCCGCTATGACCATGTGGTTAAATATGAAGGCGATATCCTGCCGAAGGAGATTCTGATTGACTTCGATATCCTGGAGCAGGCGCCCCGCCATTTAAACCTGTCCGGTGTCGGCGATTTATTAAGCTGCCTGACCGCCAGTTACGACTGGAAGATCAACGCTCTAATCACCAAGTCTCACGCCTTTGATCAGCGGATCTATGACGAAACCCAGGAAATGCTGGCGCTGTTAGCCGAGTATATGGGTGAGATTGTGAAGAACAAAGAACCGGGCCTGCGCTATATTGTCCGGGCCTATAAGGGAATAGCCGAACACAGCTACCGGATGCGGCATACCATGTGGGAAGACGGCTCAGAGCATAACGTCTTTATGAACTTGGAACGGATTACCGGCAGGCAGTTTCTCCACGGCCAGGCCGTTTGCCTGGGGGTCTACTTTATGTCGGCTTTCCAGGATAACCAGCACGAACGGGCGGTGTCGCTGATTAGACGGTCGGAGATTGATATTAGGCCCCAGGCACTGCAGATTACGATCGACGATATTCGCCAGGCCTTACTCACTTTGAACGAGTTCGTCCGGGCGCAGAATATCCGTTATTCGATCTGCAACGCCAAAGAGGTTACGGCAGAGTGGGTAGAGGAGATCATAGCGAAATATCAACGGGATTTTCCTGCTGTATAAGGTAGGCAAAAGTTTTAATTTATTAATCACTAAAAAACTACCGGGCAGGCGGTTTGCCTGCCCGGTATAGGGAGGGATATCGTCAGTGAAGATCATTGTAACCGATTCGTATGAAGCATCTTGTCGCGAAGCGGCTAACCAACTGCTGAGCGTTGTTACGGCTAACCCACAAGCCTGTTTGGGCTTAGCTACCGGCGGGACAGCGCAAGGGGTGTATCCCCATCTGGTGGAGGCTTACAAGCAGCAAGCGGTGAGCTATACAGAAATCCGGACGGTGAATTTGGATGAATATATCGGCTTAAAACCCGATCATCCGCAGAGCTACCGCCATTACATGGATACATATTTCTTTGACCATATTGATATCAATCCGCTCAATACCTATATCCCTTCCGGCAGCCAGTTGCTGCAGCCGGAGATTACCAACTTTAGCCGCATCCTGGAGATCTGGCCCAGGGATGTACAGCTACTGGGTGTCGGGGTGAACGGTCATATCGGGTTTAACGAGCCGGGCGAGGTGCTGCAGGAAGGGGTTCATGTGGCTACGCTGGATCGGGAGACGATTAAGGCGAATGCCCGGTTCTTTGCCAGCGAGGACGAGGTGCCGAAGACAGCCATCACGATGGGTGTGGGCGATATCCTGCAGGCTGGGAAGATCGTGTTGTTGACCACCGGCAGTCAGAAGGCTGCTGTTTTGAAAAAGCTGCTAACCAGCGACGAGGTCACAACGCAAGTTCCCTGCACACTCTTAAAGCTGCACCGGGATGTGACGGTGTTTCTGGATAAGGAATTAGCCCGGCAGGTGGGGGTAAGTAGCTGATTTGCTCAATGAATAATGGAGGAGCGGAGCTTTTTATAAGTCGTGTATTTTAATGAATATGCATTGCTAGGAAGTAGAAAAGACGGCGCCTGGTCTGAGATAAGACTGCACGCCGTCTTTGTCTATAAGGGTTAGATATCCAACAGACATTTACTTGCCGCACTGCTCATGTGCAAAGAGGCTCTTCCTATTGGCGTCGTAGGTTTTGGCGGTTAATAGTATGATGCATTCTTCTGTTGCTGAAAGAATCGCTATCATGCCCAGCGGGAGGATGAGTCCAAGCGGTAAGGAAGCTGTCAGCAAGCATACTGGCAGAACGCTAAAAAGAGCTAATCCTGTGATTTTGTTCAAAATCGTGTGTATCATACCCCATTGCCTGAACTTTACCTTTGTAATAATCAGATTGCTAACGCGAAGAACGGTAACCAAGGCGATGACAAGGGAGAGAAATAGGCTATTTTCTTTATCAAGCAGCGGTATAAACCTTACCAGCGAAACACTGAAAAACACAAAATCTCCCAGGCTGTCTAGCTTTGCTCCCAGTCTTGTTTCCGCCTTAAGACGGCGAGCAATGATTCCGTCAGCCATATCAGTCAGTCCGCATATCAGATAAAGAATTAAAAACCAAGAAAGCTGATCTAGAACGAACAGCAACGCCAGCGAAAGGATGATACGGGCGCAGGAAAGGATATTAGGTAGTTGTTTCAAAGGGCTGCCTCCATACCGCTTGAATTAAGGAAACGCATGACGCATTCGTTTGACGATGCGAAACTTGTATTGATTTAGGCAATATTTGCTTGGTTGTGTTCAAACCGTATCGGCTCACTATGTATAGCTCATTTTCATTATAATATGTAATATCATTCAAACAATAACTGATAACAAGAAAAGCCCCGAGCTTAGGCTCGAGGCTTTAGGAGTTGTCTATCTTACTTTTAATCCGACAATCAGTTCATTGCTGGAGTGCTTTTCGGCAACGGCTGCTGTCTGTTCAATACCGGTTATAATAGTTTGCATGGAAGATTCAATATTTCCCAGAATCGAATTGATTTTCTTAGTTGCTTCCACACTGTCTTCGGCCAGCTTGCGCACTTCCTGCGCCACTACTGCGAAGCCCCGGCCCTGTTCTCCGGCACGGGCTGCCTCAATAGCTGCATTCAAGCCTAGCAGGTTGGTCTGTTGGGATACCTTATTGATAAAACCAATAACTTCATGGGTATTGTTAATATGCTTTTTAGCCTCGTTAACGGAATGGGATAATACCTCCACCTTGGATTGCAGTTCTTCCTGCATTAACGCCTGAGATTTCACTAAATGATACAGCATCTTGGTGGCAAAGTCATCAACAACCTTCACATGTTCCTGTTTATTCTCTTCGATCAGCCGGTTTACTTCTTCGTTGCCGGTAATGTTGAGAACAGCATCAACGGCCGATGACTTCAATGCATCTCTCACATCGTTAAACGTCCGAATCCCCATTTGTTTGGCCAACTGGATTGCCACCGCATCGGTTTTGACATCTACAACTCCTACAATATCCACCTCAGGAACCTTTCGGCAAAGCTCCAGAATCCCGGCGCCACCTCTGCCTCCACCAACTAACAGAACGTTCATTAAGTATTGCTCCCTTCACTACTAAACTTGCTATCTCCATATTATAATGCCAGAATATACAGACTTCTTTTTTCATAATTATACTACATAAAAATCCTTTCTGCCTATAGGAACAAGTGATATTTATAAGGAATCCATAAGATTAGATAGGAAAAAATAAGTTGAAAAAGAAGTACCAGCCGTTTATTGACGGACGGTACTTCTTTTTTAATGTATAAATAACCAATCTCTGGAGTTAAAGGCAATATCATACAAGAATGCGGTCGCGGCTTGTGATACACTAAGCATCAGAAAATAAATATTGGATTGGCGCTACTTGGCGAGAGCACAGGCTTTACAAAATGAGAGGAGCTGGAAGATATGAGTGGTTCTAATATAAAGTGTGTCATGATCATAGATTCGGAATTGCCCATCGGCATGGTGGCAAACACCTCTGCCATCTTAGGAATCACGTTGGGAAAACACATCCCTGAACAGGTAGGAGCAGATGTGATGGATGCTTCCGGTCAAGCTCACCTGGGTATTATTA
Source organism: Propionispora hippei DSM 15287 (assembly GCF_900141835.1). Lineage (NCBI taxonomy): Bacteria > Bacillati > Bacillota > Negativicutes > Selenomonadales > Sporomusaceae > Propionispora > Propionispora hippei. The sequence goes on from NZ_FQZD01000029.1 coordinate 7,437, forward strand.
CAATCCCCGTAACCATGCTGCGTGGCGACAAGACGATTCTGAGAGAGTGCAGGGAACGTCTGTATGGCCCGGAATTTAGCGACCTGGTTGTTGTTGATTTTTCGGATGTTGCGCAAGGGTGTAATGTCTACAGTGAATATGTAGCAATAGCAGCAACCGTATCTGAGCCGGACCATACTTATCTGGGGATTGCCATGTATGGGAACAAGAAAAAGATCAATAAGCTTACCGGCTTTATGTCGCTGTTAAGGTGATGGGATAGCAGACAAGCTGCTCAAGGGGCGGTTTTTAATTGTTTTAGCAGGCTCGCCATATTTTTACCCAGAGTTTGAAATGTTCGTATACCTTCCTCATCCTTTTGGATATCGCCCGGCTTAAGAGACGACTTCATGCCTCTGTGTATTTGCATGAACCGGTAAATCATGGTCCGCAAGGTTGACAGAATAGTAGATAAGACGTTATCCATTGTCATTTGTTTATCAGCGATAGCCCACAGGGCAAGATAGTCGATATTTGTATGGTGTTGTATGGTAATACATTTTGAAATATTTAATATAAGAACTTATGGAATGAAATCCTACATTTAAAGCAATATCCGTTATCGACATATCTGTCGTAGTAAGTAAAGAGGTACTCACATGAAGGCGGTATTTTAGCAGATATTGATAAGGAGATTGATGAACAAATTTTTGAAAGCAGCGGATACACTCTGTTTTACTGATATGGGCGGCAGCGGCCATATCCTGTATGGATAGTGGACGACAATAATTAGTATGTATTATTGAGATTAAGGTTCGTATCCGTTCGTAATTTTTGGAAGGGGTCACTTTGTCCATGGCGGGAAGAAGAGAGATGAATTCAAGCCAGACTATAGATAATTGGATAGAAAGACGATATTCGTAATGTGTATATTTGTTATCTTGAAAGTATAGGTTGTCTAATAAATTTAGCTGATGAAGGACAGCCTTATGAGTTGGGTCATTGGCGCGCAGCAAATAATGCGTGAAGGCAGGATTATGGATGATAGCTTCCACATCATCCTGTTCCATAACGCTGCCGGAAAAGAAAGATAACATGCGTGCTGGAATAATGTAACTGTGATAATGGCAATCTTCTTTTTCTGTAATGTGATGCAATACGGTACGATTAATAAACATACCGTCGTTTTTCTGTAGATCAAATTCTTCATCATATATTTTAACATGGACAATTCCTTTTAAAATATAGACGAATTGTACCTCATCATGCCAATGTAATACTTGAAATCCCTCGTTGAAAGGAGTGCAGGTGCGATGGTTTACGTTTAAAACCAAGAGTGGGAATTTCGTTGTGTGATAAGGATTATGGGAATAGATGGGTGATTCTGTGGACATTTGATGCCTTCCCTTTGATGGTTCCTTTTTTATATATTTTAGGCCAAATACAACTATTTTTCAATAATAGTTGGCTATATAATTATAACTGAAAAAACCAGGGAGGGATAAAACAAATGATAATTGATGAAAACGAAATTGAGAAGCTAGCGATGGAACAGTTTCATAAAGGAGACAGCAAAGAGGGACGGCGGATTCAAGAGGAATTTGTAGCTAATTTTCGTGAGGAATTCAGAATGAAGGATCATTGCCCGTGCCAGAAGGCGTGCAGATATCATGGAAACTGCAAAGAGTGTGTCGCTATTCATAGAGCCCATCAGGAGCATGTACCAAACTGCATGAGGATTATGATAAACAAAAAAATCAGAGCTTTATCTGAATTAACGGAACATACCATAGCGAATGAAATAGTTCCACCGAAAGAGGTTTTAAGGAAAGAATCCCCAGCAGGATGCGGCATGAATTTTTCCAGGCAGGATTAAAGTATTGTGTCCTTACTGCTTGTAAGTGTATAGTCTCCGAAGATTCAGGAGCACCGGTTGAATTTCTCATGATACCTAAGTATCTTTCCGCCGGTCCACATATAGTTCTCCTTCCGGTGTCAGCATGGCTACAGTCACATCGGCCACATTCGTAATTCCTTTATTGTTTAGCTGAGCGGTTAATTCTTCCCGCGTTAAACCGCTTTGAGCCAAACCTTGCTCAATGATTTTCCCGTCGATGATAATTTCTCTGGAAGCTAACTGGCTTGCCGGAGTTGTGGTTTGCTGGAATGCGTCGAAGTCTTTGGCCGCCGGGGGCTCATACTCTGTTTTCTTTAATATACTAAGCTCTCCATCTGGTTCAATCAAAGCCAACTCTACCTGGTCCGGATCAAAGATCCCCTGTTCACGCAGCATTTCCAAAAGGTCATTGGTATTGTAATAGCGTTTTTTCAGATTCGCATCCAGGATTTTCCCCTTATGCATGACCATGAGCGGTTCGGCCTCAATTAATTTCCGGGCGGCAACAAATTTCATTGACAGCATGTCGATAAGCAGCAGCCATAGGGTTGCCGTAACCAGGGAAACCAGGCCATGAATAATGCCGAAGTCCGTCTCGGTAATAACGGCACTGCCGATATTGCCGATAATCAGGCCGATGACAAAATCATAAAACGTCAGCTCCGATAGCGTCCTTCGCCCCAGTATTCTGGCGATGAGGAGCAAGGCGCCTAATATTAGCAAAGTACGAATGATTAAATCCAGTCCATCTAGCATCTGGTAGCCCTCCCGGAAAGTCACTGAATTATGGGTTGTTCCTGTTTTGTTTTCTTAGTATACTCTTTAGTTTGGAAACTATAATGGTAAGCAATAAGCACTCCAAGAGGGCGTGAAATGAACAAGTATATATGGCTGCAAGCACCTGCCGGAGCTAAGCTGGATGCTGCAAACTATTTTTCGTTAATGGGTTGCACTGCCATAATTAGTGGCATATAATACTATATATATTCCAATATGGGAATATGGTAATATACGTAGACAAGGTGGTGACATATGAGTCACATCGACGTTCTTAAAGCCCTGGCCGATGAAAACCGGCTGGCCATATTGTGTTTTCTCCAAAGCGGTCAAAAGTGTGTTTGTGAAGTTGAGCAGGTATTAGCAATCTCCCAGTCGGCTACGTCCAAGCATCTGGCAAGGTTGCGGCTGGCAGGCCTGATTGAGGCGGAGAAAAAAGCGCAGTGGGTACACTATAGCCTTTCGCCGGTCCTTTTTGAGCAGTATCCTTTTGTCCGGGAACTTCTCGCTGAGGTAAGCCCGCACCATGTCTTTGATACGAGCAAGATCAAAAAAATGAATTGTGATAATTAACGGAGGAAAGGGGCCAATGACGTGAGACGAGTGGCTTTTATCTGTGTTCATAACTCCTGCCGGTCGCAGATGGCGGAAGCCTTTGGCCGGGTATTAGGCTTAGGGGTTATGGAACCCTATTCGGCGGGGACCGAGACACGCCCGGCGATTAATCAGGATGCCGTCCGGATCATGAAGGAAATCGGTGTGGATATGGAGCTTTGGCAAAAGCCCAAACTGCTGGAGGATATTCCGGCCGTCGATATTGTCGTTACCATGGGTTGTAATGTGAGCTGCCCGCTGCTGCCGTGCCAACACCGGGAAGACTGGGGTTTAGATGATCCTTCCGGCAAGAGCGACGAAGAATTCAGGGTGGTTCGCAACTTGATTCACGCCAGGATGAAGGATTTGCTCCGGCGGATCGAGTCTGGCGCAGTATAAAAAATCGTAGGGAGCGTGTGAGTATGAAACCAATCGTAATTTATGATCCGGCTATGTGTTGTTCGACCGGCGTCTGTGGTCCCAGTGTCGATACCGAGCTGTTGCGGGTGGCCACAGTCATTGAAAATCTGAAGGAAAGCGGCGCCGATATCAAACGGTTCAATCTTTCGGCGCAGCCCGAGGAGTTTGTAAAACATCCGGTGATCAGTCAATACCTGAAAGATAACGGTCCGGAGATTCTGCCGGTTACGCTGGTTGACGGCCAGGTTGTTAAAACCAAGGGGTACCCGTCGAATGAGGAATTTAGCCGCTGGACGGGGCTGGACATTCAAACTAAGACAAAAGAAGGTGGCTGCTGCTGTGACGGTGGATGCTGTTAGCATGGGAAAAGCGGGCTTGGCGATGCAGGGCTACCATCCGGCCCGAGTGGAGCTGACAAAATATTTCTTCTTCACCGGCAAAGGCGGTGTAGGTAAAACATCTGCTGCCTGTGCCACGGCGGTAAACTTGGCCGACAGCGGCAAACGGGTCATGCTGATCAGCACCGATCCGGCTTCTAATTTGCAGGATGTCTTTGGGGTGGAGCTTGATAATAAGGGGACAAATATCCCGGAAGTGCCCAATCTGACGGTGGTGAATTTAGATCCCGTGCAGGCGGCCCACGAATACAAGGAAACAGTCATTGGTCCGTATAAGGGTGTGCTGCCGGATGCGGTCATCGCTAATATGGAGGAACAACTGTCCGGTTCCTGTACCGTGGAAATTGCCGCGTTTAATGAGTTTTCGCATTTTTTAACGGATACAACCATCAAAGACCAATATGAGCATGTTATTTTTGATACGGCGCCGACCGGCCATACGCTTAGGATGCTGCAGTTGCCGTCGGCCTGGAGCAGCTTTATCAGCGAGAATACCCACGGCGCTTCCTGTTTGGGCCAATTGTCCGGCTTGGAAAGTAATAAGGACATGTATAAGCATGCCGTAACAACGCTGGCCGACCCGGAACTTACTACTGTTGTGTTAGTTTCCAGGCCGGAAAAGACTTCTTTAGTTGAGGCCAAACGGGCAGCGGAAGAGCTTAAGGAACTGGGCGTGGCAAACCAAAGCCTGATTTTGAACGGCGTACTGGAATTGGATACTGCGACCGATGAAACGGCGCTGCAGCTCTATCAAAAACAACAACAGGCCCTGCAGCAGATTCCGGAATACCTGCTGACGCTGCCTGCTTACTATATCCCCCTGCGGGCTTACAATGTGTATGGAATTTCGCATATCCGCGCCATGCTTACCGAGACATACTCGGGCGAACCGACTGCAACCGACACGCTGGCTCCGGTACATTCGCTGCGGGAACTGGTGGATGAACTGTATACCGGTAACAAAAAGGTGATTTTTACTATGGGCAAAGGCGGTGTGGGGAAAAGCACGCTGGCGGCGGCCATTGCCTTAGGCTTAGTGGAAAAAGGAGTAAAGGTACATCTGACCACCACCGATCCGGCGCATCATTTGCAGTTTTTGCTTGCCGATAGTACGTTGCTACAGGTAAGCCATATTGACGAACAGGCAGAGCTGGCAAAATACAAGGATGAGGTGCTGGCTAAGGCAAGAGAAGCCATGGGCGATGCCGACCTGGCTTATATTGAAGAAGATTTGCGGTCGCCCTGTACCCAGGAGATTGCTGTATTTAGGGCCTTTGCCGAAATCGTTGAGCAGGCGGATAACCGGGTGGTGGTGATTGATACGGCACCGACCGGCCACACGTTGCTGCTACTGGATGCTACGCAAAGCTATCATAAGGAGATTCAAAAAAGCCAGGGAGCTATTCCGGCGAGTGTGAAAAAGCTATTGCCCCGGCTGCGCAATGCAGCGGAAACGGAAGTGGTGATTGTCACGCTGCCGGAAGCAACTCCGGTCCATGAAGCGGACCGCTTGTCCGGGGATCTGAAACGGGCGGGAATTCCTTCTACCTGGTGGATCGTAAACTCCAGTTTTTATCTGACGGCCACGCAGAGTCCGTTGTTAAAGGCGAAGGCCCAGAGTGAAGTCCAGTGGATTAACCAGGTGGCCACTCTTTCACAGGGGCACACGGTTGTCATACCGTGGTATGACAAGGAGCTGCAGCAGCAGGAGTTATGCAAGCTTATCCGGCCATAACGGCAAGGCTTGCCATGGTGACAGGCGATAAAGTATAGACGAACGAACAGCAAGCCGCTGCGGGATTCATATGAATTCCGCAGCGGCTTGCTGTTTTTTTTTGCAGAAGCAAAATCAGTTTTTTTATGATTGTATCCGTTTATATTCCACCGGGGTACAGCCTTTTACCTTTTTAAATGTTCTGTTGAAGGTGGCTATACTGTTGAAGCCTGAGTGATGGGCAATTTCAATGATGGAGAGATCGTGACCGGTCAGAAGCTTGATAGCCTTTTTTATTCGACGTTCATTTAGATAGCTGAGAAAGTTATGGCCCGTTAGCTCCTTGAAAATGCGCGAAAAGTGGTATTCGCTAAAACCGGCCGCACAGGAAACTTCCTTTAGAGAAATATTGCGCTGATAGTTTTCTTCAATGAATTGAAAAGCCCGGTTTAACTTTTCCAGGGTGAAAAATTTCTTATTGCTGCTGATATCTCTAAAATCCACATTGTCCAGTATGCTGCGGGCCAGCAGCACCAGGATGTCAAATACCCTGGCGTTAAGCGACAGGGTATAGGCCAGGGATTTTTGATCGTATTCCCTGATCAGTTCCAGAATTTGCTTTTCCAGATGGTTATGGAGTTCAGGCTCGTGCTGCCGGGAAATTAGTCTGGTGGAGGAAAGCAATGGCGTAAGATTCTGGATTTGCCCGAAGACGTCCAGCGTGGAGATGTCAAACTGGATAAAAAAACGGTTTCCCTTATTATTGGTAGTTTTGAAACCATGGATATCACCGCCGGCGATGAAGAGGATATCTCTTTCGTGCAGGGTGTAATCATGATTATTGACGGTTGCGGTGTAGCTGTTGTCTATAGGGTATACCAGTTCTACCGCGTGGTGCCAGTGCATCGGCCAGTCAAAGTTTTCCCAGGTATTTAAAAGAAGACGGAAGGGATAGTTTTCTGTGAAAATATTTTTTTCTTCCAGTCCATCCAATACTGCCTGCTCTCTCTTCACGAGTACAGTCCTCCAGTTACCAAAATGAACTAAATTTTACGCTCTTTCCATGGTACCATAATTTAGCGCAAAAAGTGAAGATTTTCCAGCAAAAAATGAGAAGATTTAAAATATTCCTCATTCTATACTAAAAGGGCACGAAAGAGTTTGAAAAGGAGATTACGTCATGACTGTTCCCGTATTGGATAAACAAGAGTTAGAGTTTGAGGTAAGGGCGAAAGAACTGGTAGCCGCTATGACATTGGAAGAAAAGGCAAGCCAGATGGTGTATAATTCACCGGCGATTCCCCGTTTGGGGATTCCCTCCTACAACTGGTGGAACGAAGCGCTGCACGGAGTGGCTCGCGCCGGTGTGGCCACCATGTTTCCACAGGCTATCGGGCTGGCGGCGACTTTTGATGAGGATTTACTGCGGCAGGTGGCCGAGATCGTATCGACAGAGGCCAGAGCTAAATTTCATGAGTTTCAGAGAAAGGGAGACCATGGTATTTATAAGGGGCTGACCTTTTGGTCGCCCAATATCAATATTTTCCGGGATCCCCGCTGGGGGCGCGGCCATGAGACCTTTGGTGAAGACCCTTATCTTACGGGACGACTGGGAGTTGCCTATATTAAAGGTCTGCAGGGGGATCATCCGCGATATCTGAAGGTAGCGGCCTGTGCCAAGCATTTTGCTGTTCATAGCGGTCCGGAAGCCGCGCGCCACAGTTTTAATGCTGTTGTTTCGCCGAAGGATCTGAGGGAAACTTATTTACCGGCGTTTAAAGAATGTGTTCAGACAGCAAATGTGGAGGCCGTGATGGGAGCATATAACCGTGTAAATGACGAGCCCTGCTGTGGCAGCCATATGCTGTTGCAACAAATACTGCGGACTGAATGGAAATTTACGGGGCATGTGGTTTCCGATTGCTGGGCTATTAAGGATTTTCATGAAAATCACGGTGTTACCCGTACTGCGCCGGAGTCGGTCGCACTGGCCTTACATAACGGATGTGACTTAAATTGCGGCAATATGTATTTGAACCTGTTAATCGCTCAGCAGGAAGGGCTGGTTTCCGAAGAGGAAATCACGGCTGCTGTAGTCAGGCTCATGACTACCCGGATGAAATTAGGCTTATTTGACGAGGACAGCCAGGTTCCGTATGCCACCATTCCTTATGAGAAAAATGCCTGCCGGGAACACCGGAATTTTGCTGTTGAGGTGGCCAGGAAGTCGCTGGTTCTGTTGAAAAATGACAGTCAGTTATTGCCGCTTGATCATCAAAAAATCAAATCTATCGCTGTTATCGGCCCTAATGCGGACAGCCGGGAGGCTTTGATCGGCAATTATTACGGCACACCGCCACGGTATGTGACGGTACTGGAAGGAATTCGCAGCGCTCTTCCGGCGGAAACGGTTGTGTACTATGCGCAGGGATGTCATTTGGTAAAGGATAGGGTGGAGCATCTGGCAGAGAAGAGAGACAGGTTTGCCGAAGCAATAGCGGCAGCGGAAAGAGCCGACGTCGTGGTGCTGTGTCTGGGGCTGGACGGCAGTATTGAAGGAGAAGAAGGCGATGTTTCCAATGAATACGCCGGTGGCGATAAACCCAACCTCAACCTGCCCGGCTTGCAGCAGGAATTGCTGGAGGCTATTTACCGGACCGGAAAATCGGTCATCCTCGTTTTGCTTGCCGGCAGTGCGTTGTCCGTAGCCTGGGCTGACGAGCATATCCCGGCCATTGTTCAGGCGTGGTATCCGGGAGCCGAAGGCGGCGAGGCAATAGCCGGTCTTATCTTTGGGGATTACAGTCCTTCCGGGAAGCTGCCCGTTACTTTCTACCGTACCACAGAGGAATTACCCGATTTTGACGATTACACTATGGACAATCGTACCTATCGCTATATGAAGCAGGACGCTCTGTATCCGTTCGGGTACGGTCTTAGCTATACAAGCTTTGCCTACAGCGAATTGCAGGTCAGTCCGACGGAATTTAGCGGCGATCAGAATATTTTTTGTACCGTGGCTGTTAAAAATACCGGCGCCTATGACGGCGAAGAAACGGTGCAGCTTTATATTCGTGATGCAGAAGCCAGCGTAAAGGTTCCCCAATGGGAACTGAAGGGTGTTAAAAAAGTACAACTGCTTCCCGGTGAGACCAAAGTAGTATCCTGGAAAATAACGCCCCGGCAATTTGCTCTCATCAATGATGAAGGGGCATGCATGCTGGAGCCGGGCAACTTTGAAATCTTTGTGGGCGGGAGTCAACCGGACAAGCGGAGCAGAACGCTTACCGGGCAGCAGGTAAAAAAGACGGTGATAAAGCTCAGCGGTGAAGTACGGGTACTGGAATACTGAGTGTACTTGTATGCCGGGCAGTGGGGAAGATGAGAATCCGGACGATCGGGGGGAGCTGTTTGGAGCGGGTTTATCTACAGATGAAAGACATTAAAAAGTCGTTTCCAGGTGTCCAGGCGCTCAAAGGAGTTAGCCTGTCGGTACATGCCGGTGAGGTGCATGCCCTTTTGGGTGAGAACGGGGCGGGAAAATCGACGATGATGAAGGTGCTGGGTGGCATTTACCGCCAGGATGCCGGCGAGCTCGTGATTGATGGGGTCAATTGTCCGGTAATGACACCGGAACAGGCGCAAAGGTTAGGGATAGGCTTTGTCCACCAGGAGCTTAATCTGGCAGAAGCATTAAGCGTGGCCGAGAATCTTTTCATGGGCAGACTGCCTTATAAAAATAAACGTTTGGGGATTATTGATTACCGGAAGTTGTATAACGATACGGAAGCTATTCTTAAAAAACTGGGAGCTAAGGCAAAAGCAACCGATATAGTAGGTAACCTGCCCACAGCGCAAAAACAATTACTGGAGATTGGCAAAGCAATCAGCCAGCAAGCCAAGCTCATTATTTTTGACGAGCCGACAACGGCTCTCGGCAATGCTGACGTTGTCCTTCTCTTTGACGTAATCCGTGCCCTTAAACAGGATGGAACAGCTATTATCTACATATCCCACCGGCTGAAGGAGATTTTTGAAATATGCGATAGGGCCACCGTATTACGGGATGGACAGTATATAGGGACCGTTGTGATGCGGGATGTAACGCAAAATACCTTAATCCGGATGATGGTCGGCCGGGATATTAACGAATTGTTTCCCAAGGTGGCACGGCAAGCCGGTGATTTGCTTATGGAAGTAGAAGGCCTTTCCGATTATGCCGGAAAGGTGAAAAATGTATCCTTTCAGGTCAGGCGAGGTGAGATCGTCGGTTTTGCCGGCCTGGTCGGTTCGGGCCGGACAGAAGTGGTCCGGCTGCTGTTTGGTGCTGATGCGATTCTACAGGGGCAGATACAGATGAACGGGACTCCGGTTTGTATCAGGGAACCGAGGGACGCGATCCGGCAGGGAATCTGCCTGCTCACTGAGGATCGGAAGCAGCAGGGGCTCTCGCTATTAATGTCGGTGGCTGAAAATATCAATATGACTAATATGAAAAATGCCATATTAAACCGCAATAAACTGCGGGAGACTGCTGAAGCCTTTGTTCGTAGCCTGCGCATCAAGACTTCCTCGGTGGATGCGCCGGCCGGCATTTTGTCGGGCGGCAACCAGCAAAAGGTTGTTTTGGCGAAATGGCTGAATACGGCTGCGGAATTGTTTATTTTTGATGAACCAACCAAGGGCATTGATGTAGGAGCTAAAGCGGAAATTTACGGAATCATGAATGAGCTGATAAAGGATAATAAGGCTGTTATCATGATCACTTCCGAACTTCCTGAGCTGCTGGGGATGGCAGACAGGATCTATGTAATGTGTGAGGGGCGGTTAACCGGTAATCTTGACCGGGTAGAAGCGACGCAGGAGAAAATTTTAACGTTAGCGACACTGGGGGGACAGCAAAGTGAAAGTAAGGCTCAATGAAGCGGTATTACCGGCGAAATGGGAATGGCGCGATATCGCTTTACAATATTCCGTATACATCGTTCTTGCAGGGTTGATTGTCGCCTTTTCTTTTATGAGTCCTATGTTTTTGGGAAAGGCCAATATCGGTAATTTTTTTCGTCAGATCCCTACCGTGGGAATTGTTACGGTTGGTGTTACCATGCTATTGATAACCGGGAAGGTGGATTTGTCTGCCGGCAGTATAGCGGCCTTTGCCGGAACGGCAGCGGTTTTTCTGGCTGTTAAAGGGTTTTCCGCTCCGGTGGTGATTTTGGCTTCCCTGATTATCGGCGCTTTATGGGGGTTGATCAATGGTTTTTTTATTACCCGGTTCGACCTCGATTCCTTTATATTAACGCTGGGCACCGACTATATGATCCGGGGAATCCTGCTGTTTTTTACCAACGGTATTTATATCAAGGGCGTACCGGACTGGTTTTACAGTCTGTCAAATACCAGGCTGGGCGTTGATTTTTTGTTTAGCAATACGCTGGTTTTTGCAGTAGTAGTTGTTGTGCTGGCCTATATGATGAAAAATACCCGTTTTGGCCGTTACTGTTATGCGGTTGGTTCCAATCCGGAGGCCGCCCGGTTGTCAGGAATTCACGTGCGACGGCACCTGGTAAAGGTGTATGTATTGGAAGGTTCGTTGGCGGCCTTGGCCGGACTGCTTTTGATGTCCAATCTGAATGTGGGGGCGCCGGGCGAAGCGGCCGGGGTAGGCTTATTTGCGCTGGCGGCGGCTATTATTGGCGGAGCGGCTTTCAGCGGTGGCATTGGAACCATGTCGGGAGCGGTTGTCGGAATTCTTACACTGGAGGTTTTTCGTAACGGACTAGCTGTATTGGGATTGAACTCTTTTATTCAGCAGGCGGTTACCGGTGCTATCATTATCGTAGCGGTTGTGGTCGACTACTACCGCCGCCGGCGGTAGATAAAATAGAAAGGAGAGGACAGTTAAAGTAGTATGCTGTTTGGTTATAAAAAGGAGTTTGAAAAAGAGCATGAAAAAAATGGGGGCATGAGAATGAAAAATAAAATTATAGCTTTTTTGATGATGGCGGCGCTGGCGCTGGGACTGGCCGGCTGTGCGGGAACTAACTCACCGGCCAGTGGCACGGCAGGCAAAAAAACGCTGTATTTTATTCCGATTGTCGATACTGGTGCATACTGGTCACCGATGAAAAAGGCGGCAGAAGACCATGCCAGAGAGCTGGGCTACAACTTGGTCTTTAAGACTTCTCCGCCTACAGAGTCACAAAAGAACGAAAAGCATATCGGTTTTCTACAGGAAGCGGTAACTAATCAGGCGGCAGGCATAGCCATTGCTCCGATGGACCCGGATATGTTCGACCGAAAGGTTCGCGAGGCTAAAGATGCCGGGATACCTATTGTTACCTTCGACGCCGATGTAAAAAGCACGGAAAATCGTGTGGCATACGTGGGAACAGATAACCGGCTGGCTGGAGAGGAATTAGGAAAACAGGCAGCGGAATACTTAAAAAGCAAGGGGATTACCCGCGGTAAGCTTGCTCTGGCAGCGGTGAATCTCACGCAAACTACCATGACTTATCGACAAGAAGGGATAAAAAAAGGATTTGAAGCAGTCATGGGAGCCGATTCGGCCAACTTTACCTGGCTGGAGGCCATTCAGGACAATGATCAGGCCTCGGAGTCGAAACGGCAATTAGAAGGTCAGATTACGGCTAATCCCGATATGGTGGCTGTTTTTTCCCTGGGTTCTGAGGGCCCGGATACCGGCGTAATGGAAGCGATTAAATCACAGGGAAAAGCCGGGAAAATTTATCATTTTGGCTTTGATTATACACCAACCTGGGAAAACGGTGTTAAAGACGGACTGATAACCGGTATTGTGGACCAGGACTCTTATCTGATTGGTAAAACCGTGATTGACATACTGGATAAGGCTGTCCGGGGTGAAACGGTGAAAAATAATTATCCGATTCCGGTAAAATGGGTGGATGCAGCCCAGATTGTCGAATACGGTAAGATAAAGCAGCAGCAATTTACGACGGAGACGAAATAGATCGTCCCGCATAATAAACTGCAATCCCCTCCTATCTCCTGAAATCTTGCGGAAAGAGTGTCTCCTCCGCCGCAACTTTTCAGGAGTTGTTTTTTGTCCGCGGTCCGTTTGGCCAGTTACCCGGGATTCATAATACCCAAGGCGGTGTCATAAGGGCCGGAGAAATCGGAACGCCATTGGTACATAGTCAAGCGCTTTGGAAGGCGAGGCTGATATGAACTTTATGTGTGATACTGCAGTAGCAAGAGCCAGCGGGTGCCGTTGGCTTTTTTGGTATTAATAGCTCAAGCTGAGCTGAATTTGCCGGTGGGAAAACGAAAAAGAAAGGATTATTCCCCGGTTAGATCGAAAGAGTCAACGGCATAGTAAAGGGAGCGGCGCAGACAGGCGTCGTCTCAGCCAATCAAATTGCTGTTTTTTATTCTATCTGCGTAATCGAAATACCGTGGTGGAATGTGGCCGGTTTGTGGTAAACTAATCTACGTTGGATAAATGGGAAGGGTGTTATGTCATGCGTTTAATCGTAGGTATTTCCGGAGCCAGCGGGGTCATTATGGGTTATTATCTGTTGAAGGCCTTACGGCAGATTCCGGATATGGAAGTGCATGTGGTGGTTACCGAAGGGGCGGCGAAAACTTTTGCGTACGAAACCGAGCTGTCGGTGGCGGAAGTGACGGCACTGGCCGATGTGGTACATGATCACACCAATATGGCAGCCAGCATTTCCAGCGGTTCTTTTAAAACGGACGGCATGATCATCATTCCCTGCAGTATGAAAACGGCAGCCGGTATCGCTGCCGGTTTTGCGACTAATTTGCTGCTGCGGGCCGCCGACGTATGCATCAAGGAAGGGCGCAAGGTGGTGATTGTGCCGCGTGAAATGCCGCTAAGCAGGATTCATCTGCGCAATATCAAAGAACTGGCCGATTGTGGCTGTGTGGTTATTCCGCCGGTTTTGACCTTTTATAATGGCGCTCAGTCTGTGGAAAAGCAGATTCAGCATATTATCGGCAAGATATTAATGCAGTTTGGCATAGACTACAAAGAATTTGTGCCATGGGAAGGGGCGGAATGAGATGCTTTCCACCAGTCTGACGGTTGGTGATAAGCCTTATGTAATTACGGCAGTGGTTACGCTGTGCGGTCACGATGCCGTAATTGCGGTCGGCGGCGGGGAAGCGCCTCATGTGGGGGCCGCCGCACTGGCCTCGTCCCGGCCCAGCCTGGAGCAAAACGGCGGGATTTCGGCGACCGCATCGGTGCTGTGCGTCATGGGCCACAAGGACGATCTGCTGGCCAGAGACGCGGCAATGCGATTGGCCAGCCGGCTGAATACCACGGTGCTGGTATCGGTGGGCCTGCATGTGGATCAGGCGACTAAAGAAGATATCCGGCAATTGCAGGTTAATTTTGAACAGCTTATCGGACAAATAGAAAGCTGGCTGCGGCAGCAGAAATAGATAATTTTAGGTTAAAAAGACAGGACTTATTGCTTAGGCAAATAGGTCCTGTTTTATTTTTTTGCTGGGTCTGCTGTAGTAAAGCTTGGTTAGTAAGACCATAAAAGTATTTGTTTTAAAATAAAAAACCCCCCTGTCCATTGTTGACAAAGGGGTGGAAAGAGGCATCGGTAAAGTGGTTATAATTGGACAATCGAGTAAGCGTAGACTACTTTGCCAGGAAAATTGCATTAAGCGAGGAGTCATAGCGATAGGAGAAGCCTAAGAGGTTATAAAAATCGTCAGCCGTTATGGCAACCAGCCCGTTTTGCAGTTTGGCCGGTTTACTGAGCTGCTTAGTGCTGCCGCCGACGGTCGTGCTGCCTACGGTGAAGAGATAATGAGTATTGGCATAAGTGAAGCTGGCCTGGGACGAATCGGCGCTAAAATTACCGGGCTTCAGCAGTGAATAGGCCGTTTTGCCGCCTGCATAAGAGCCATTTTCATATAAGGCACCGGTAGAAGAATTTCTATAGGAAACCTTTAGGCAATCTAAAGGGATGTACCAGTCTGCTCCGGCTTGACCAGCCTCGACGCCACTGTTATTCCCGTAAACGATGACCTGCGGCGAGAGGTATCTGTCCGGCAGTACAGTGGCCGGGAAGTCGGTGCCGGTGGTTTTGTCGATAGTATAAGTGTCAATGTAGCTGCCGTCTTGTTTGATGGCGCTTAAGGTCAGACGGGCGCCGTTGACCTGGGCAACGACATAGCAAGGCATATCATTGGCATCAAAGAAGAATTGGTCCCAGACTTTCTTGGATAAGTCGGTATAATATTTATTTCCGCCGCGGCCGGTTACATAGTATACGGTGCCCTGGCCCGGAGTCTTCTGGAAGACATCCCCTTTTAGCGGATAAGTCCGGGATATACCGTGATCGTGGCCGTTGAGTACGACGTCGACATGATATTTTTCAATAATGGGGCAGAAGGCGGCTTTGAGCGTTTCATTGGCCCGGGTCGCTTTGTTATAGTAGGGAGTTTTATGGAAGATAACAATTTTCCACTCTTTATTGGTGCTTTTTAAATCTCTTTCCAGCCACTCGGCTTGAGCGCGAAGAAAAGGATTGGCTAGAGGATTGGCGGGAGTGGAATTGTTTCCCGGGAACCGGACATGACCGTTCTCGGCAGTTACCTCTTCATCATACTGGCTGTCGATGACCGTGAAATGAACGTTGCCATAATCCCAGGAATAAGCCTGGGTCCGCAGCTCTTGCGGGCCGTTTTGCGGCAGCTTGAATTGTTCAATATACTCATAGGGTTCGGAGACGGCGCCGGAAGGCGGCAACCAGCCGTGGTTGTAGGTCTCGTGGTTCCCCTGGCTGGGCATAGCGGGAATGGTGCGGATGATATCCTGGCAGCCTTCATACCAATGATTCCAGTGTGTGTAATACTGGCCGCATTCGGTCAGATCACCGACATTGATGAAAAAGCGGGCGTCGGGGTTGGCGGTAAAGGCGGCATGTACGTTGGTTTTCCAGGGGCCGTATTCAGGATTGTCGGTGATGCCGCTTTGAGAATCGCCAAAGATCAGGAAGGTGAATTTTTTGATTCCGGCCGGCTGCGTGGTAAAGGTGCCCGCACTGCTCCAATTCAGGCCGTCACCTACCCGGTAGGCATATTTCCTGCCTGGTGTAAGACCAGTTATCATCCCGGCGTGAAGATTGGCTTCTCCCAGATCGGAATACAAGTTTTCCACGGCTGCCTGGACAGAGTGAGACCAATGAGTAACAGCATCAGCGGTGGTTGCTCCATTAAGCGGAGCATATTGGATGAGTCCTGTACTGACTGAAGTATCGGTACGCCAGGCAATGGTCTGGGTAGTGGCGGGATTATCGGACCAGGTCAAGGTAATATGGTCGGGAATGACCGACGCGCCGGGGCTTGCGGCAAAGACGCTGCGAAGATCGAAGGGCAAAGATAAAAATAAGGCCAGTGAGCCGGCTCCTTTAAGGAAATTCCGGCGGGTTATGCTGCTCGGTTTCTGGACAAGCTCGAGCAATTCGTTCTTTTTGTTCATAAGCATTCGCTTCCTTCTGTTTGGTATATGCCATGCTATCGGCTGTAACTGAACAGAGTTTTCTTACTAGGGCGTGTCTTCAAACTAACGGAATGATCCATGGCGAGTGATGTTTGCGCCAGACGAATTTAAATTTTGCAGGAATAGCGGCCCCTATTTCAAAAGATTTTAATGAAGTATGGCACAAACAGCGCCGTCAGGGAGCGTTTCGGATAGTTTGAAGACACGCCCTAAGCTCATGCTATCATGAATTGGCGGCTCATATTTTAAAGAAAGGTTAAATTTTGGTTAACAATAGTACAGTCAGTCTCTTTATTTGCAAAGGTTTGTCCATAGGCGTGTTAAGGCGTATAATATACGTATATATTGGATGAACTTTGGGGGAAGCCAAAGGAGGCATCAACCGTATGAATGGTAAAAAATCCCTTGCTATGTTACTGCTCTTTATTTTTCTTATGCCCGCTCAGTGTTTGGCTGGGGTGTATTCTAATCAGATTGTTAATTTTACTGTCAACCTGCCGGAAACGTGGATACCGGTTGAGTATAATACTATAGAGCAGGACGTGGTGTTCCTTCGTCACTTTCCTGGTGGTTATGACAGTTCGCTGACGATAAAGTCTCAGGAAGTTGATTCGTCCACTCCCTATACCTTGGACGATCTATCGGACAAGCAAATGAAGGACATTGTCGATTCGGCTTTCAACTCTACTGAGGATACCACCAAAACGCTGCTCGAAAATAAGGTGATCCAGGTGGCCGGGCATAAGGCGTTATACTTCGTGACCCGAACAGCGGAGGATGACACGAAAGTCGATACGGTGTGGGTTCTGTTTTTGCTTAAAAATGTATTTTATACCATTTCAGTCACAACTAATACCGATACATACGATAAAGTGGTGTCCGATCTGCAGCAAATGCTAAAAACCTTCCGGCCCTATGAAGTACCTGCCGAAGTTGTTTGAGCGAAAGAAAGGGCCCTATTTCCTGTAAAGAAGCAATTGCAAAGGAACGTGGGTGTAAACTGGCTGCTAAGATTTCTATAGAATGCATTTTCAGTAATATATCAAAGCAGGTAAGACTACAGCAACCTACTTAATGTGGCGGCTGTAAGCTTACCTGTTTTTTGTTGATTATTTCTTTTTTCATGGCCGATAAGAACGTGAGATTGCAGTTAAGGCAATGAGCCATTGCCTTGGTTATATTCGTAGCTCATCAATTTGCTTTTGCAGCGATTCAATTTGATCCTGTAATTTTTTTATTTCTGTCATCCATTCCTGCGCTGACTTTTCTTCTTTTGCTTGACTATTTCTTTCTTCCTGTTGAGTGCTCATGGCATCATTAAGTAATGTCCGCTGTGCGGCAATGACAAGCATAACCTGTGCCATTTCAAACAGGCCGTTTCCCAGAAGGTTAAGCTCATCAATAGTTAATGATTGAGATACGGCAACACCAAAAATATAGAAAAGTAAGGATGCTTCATCTGGACTTAAATCAAGAAAAATGGATTCGTCGGGTGCTGTTTTATATTCATCCAAAACACTTCACCCCGGCAACTAGGTTTTGTATCAACAACATATGAAGTATGAACGATAGTTGTGTGTTCTTTTTAGGTTGAGATGATAATGGGGAGCGACTGGGCAGTACTGAGTATATGAAATAAATAAGAAGAAGAAAATCCTTGAAACCTGTTGAGGCTTCAAGGGTTTGTTTTGCCGCTACATCCTATGTCTATGCATTGATGTCTACCCGTGTCCCTAATGAAGAAGGAAACGTCTTGTAAGATTGGAGAAATGAATTAGAGCCGCTAAAAGAAGTTGTGCCGGTTGTGGTAAGGTTGTCATCGGCATACTCCAGCTCACCGGTGGTTAGTCGATTGATAAAATCGAGATTGGATGATAAAGCGGTTGCGGAAAAAGGCGCTATAGAGAAATCATTCTGTCCGGAGAGGGTCTCCCGCGTTTTTAGCTCCGATAACGTTTCGCTGCTGATAGTATCCAGGTTTGCTAAATTCCCATCCAGGGAATACGCATCAGAGGCGGCAAGGCCCAAGCTTGACATTAAGTCGGTGGAAAGGCCGCTGTCCCTCATCAGGGAGACTCCCGACTGAAAATCGGTCATGGAGGGATTATAGATGAAATTCGCCGTAGATATACTCGAAATAGCAGACATTTCACACCTCCGAAAAGCTACTTATAATTAAATTATAATGATTCATCGAGCTTTTAGTAAGCAATGAAAAAAAGAAAAAATAGGCAACCCGGTAGGATTAGCTGATAAGGTAGCGGATAGCTTGCCATAGCGCAGCCTTTCTTTATTTTTCATTGGCAGAACTTTTCACTGGTTTATATAAAGCGCGGGGAGATAATAAAGAAGACGGTTTGTAAGGTTTTTGTTGGACAAACAAGGTATGATAGAATAGATAACAGACGATTTTTATCTTAAAATTATGGCAAGAAAGAGAAGAACGCTATGAGATATGTTCGTATTCTAACTATGCTATATCATCGTATAAAAATGAATGCTAACGAGCAGCCTGGCAGACGGCCGCAGAAGCCGATTCCGGTGCTGAAGCCGGAGATTGCTGATTTTATGGGTGGTGCATCGAAAGCGATATGGTTTGGCCATTCCACAGTGCTTCTGCAAGTGGACGGCAAGCTTATTTTGTGCGATCCGGTGTTATTCGAGCTTTTCTATGCATTTACTCTGTTTACCGGCAAGCGATTCACGAATGAATTACCGCTGACAGCCGCAGCTATGCCCATGATTGATGTTCTTCTTTTGTCCCATGATCATTACGATCATATGGATTATCAGACGATTAAGGCACTGAAAAATAAGGTGAAGCATTACTGTGTTCCAGAGGGTGTTGGTAAACGCCTTGAGAAGTGGGGCATTGCGAGGAATAAAATAAGTCAATGCAGTTATGGGCAAACGGTTGATAAAGCCGGTCTGGCAATTTCGTGTACGCCAGGCAAACATTTCTCTGGCAGGGGGCTAAGGGACCGGAATAAAACTCTCTGGTGCTCGTGGGTGATTACCGGTAAAAAGACCAATATATTCTTTAGCGGTGACAGTGCCTATGGCCCGCATTTTAAAATGATTGGTGATACCTATGGACCCTTTGACATCACTTTTGTGGAATGTGGGCAGGCTAACGCTTTATTCGGTCATGTTCATATGATCCCGGAAAAAGCGGTGCAAGCGCAAATTGATCTCAGAGGCCGGGTGATGGTGCCTATCCATTGGGGTATGCTCAGTCAGTCTAATCCTGACTGGACTGAGCAAGTGGAACGGCTGCTGACCGAGGCCCAGGCAAAAGCTGTACCGGTAATCACGCCGATGATTGGGGAAATGATTACAATTGGCGAAAAACCCCATTCCGAACACCGCTGGTGGCAGGATTACCGGTGAAAAAGTGTAATATAAAGAATCATCATCCTTCATTTTGCAGTAGACGTATTTGAAAAAAATGTCGTCGACCGGCAATAGCGTAAAAATCCTGGGAGATCGACGACAAACTGATGTTGTTTCTAAAGGGATTGCATGATTAGAGCGGGAATGTACTAGTTGACGGTCTTTTCATGCTGCCAGGATTTCTGCAGGATAGAATGGGTTAATAGACTACCTATAAGGATTTGAAACTACTACGTTGTCCTTGCAGCTTCAATCAAGAAAATGTTAATAGACTACCTATAAGGATTTGAAACCTAATAAGCCATTG